>CAMWRN010000081.1 GCA_947176675.1 uncultured Clostridia bacterium
CAGTTATTCATTCGTAATGCGCAGGTCGCGTGTTCAAGTCACGTTTCCAGCTCCACGAAAGAAATCTCTTTTGTCTACCGAGGCAAAGGAGATTTTATTTTAGTTTTAAATAACCTGAATATCGGAAAACACTGCTAAAACAGGTGTTGGAACGATCAAAAGAATAGCCGCACATTGTACATCCTGCATTAAGTCAACATTATGTCTAAATAGAAGGGTATTTCTAATGGCCAAGAAGAAAACAGAAGAAAAAATCAATTTGGACTCCATTCTGTTCAAATGTCGTGATATACTGCGTAAAGCGCGTAATTCGGGTTCGTTCTTTGAAAAGCGTGATATGATGCTGACGCTCGTATTTTTGCGTTTTATCGGAGAAAAGTTTGAAGACGGTGTGGAGAATCTCCGTCAGGCTCTTATTGCGGAGGGACTTGACCCTGATGATGAGGCAATCAAGGAGGCATTCTTGGATGATCCCACCTTTACTGACGGCACATACAATCTGCCTATAGACGCTCGCTGGTCAACGATTATCAACACTCCTGCGCCGAAGCTGAATGTTGCTCTTGATACTGCCCTTCACAGCATTGCCACAAGCAGTAAGCAGTTGAAGGGTTGTTTTGTCGAGGGTACTTTCACTATGCGCAACCTTGCTTCCAATGACATCAAGCAGGTTGTTGATGAAATCAATAAAATCAGTCACAAGGCATTTGGTGAGGAAAAAGACCTAATTGGCCGCGTATATGAATATTTCCTCAAAGAATTCGCTGTAAATGCGACCAAAGAGGAAGGTGAGTTCTACACGCCGCATGACGTTGTACAATTGATTGCTGCTATGATAGAACCTTTTGATGGTACTTTGTACGACCCCTGCTGCGGCTCGGGCGGTATGTTTGTTCAAAGTACCGACCTTATCAGAAAAAAACACGGCGATATCAGCCGTATTAATGTTTACGGTCAGGAAAAAGAAGCTGCGACCTACCGCCTGGCAAAGATGAACCTTGCTTTGCGCGGAATCAGCCATAGCCTCGGCGATGAAAGCGATTCTACTTTTACGCACGACCTGCACAAAGGACTGTATTTCAATTATATTATGGCAAATCCGCCATTCAATCTTAAGAATTGGTACGATGGTAATCTGAAAAACGATTCCCGCTGGGCAGACTATACCACACCCCCGGAAAGCAACGCAAACTACGCATGGATCCTTCATATGCTTTCACACCTTAAGCCTCTTGACGGCGTAGCAGGATTTCTTTTGGCTAACGGCGCTTTGGGCGACAGCGATACCTCAGAAATACGCAAGAAACTGATACAAAATGACAAGGTGGAGGCTATTGTCATTCTCCCGCGAGAGCTCTTTATTACAACGGATATCAGTGTTACGCTCTGGATATTGAATCAGAACAAAAAGGGCGGAGAATATCACGGCAGAACTCTGCGCAACCGTAGGAACGAGATTCTCTTTATAGATTTGCGCACATGGACGGACAACCCTGTAAAAAATGAGGGAAAAAAGAAAGTATTCTTAAGCAACAAACAGATCCAGAAAGCCGCAGATATCTACCACTCTTGGCAAAACGAAGGAACAGACGGAAAGAACTATGCTGTTCCCGAACTTTATCGCAGTGTTGGTATATCCGAGATCAAAAAGAACGGATGGAGCCTTGTTCCGAGTAAGTATATTGAGTTTATAGACCATGATTTGGACATTGACTATGAAAAGGAAATGGCGCGGATTCAGGTTGAAATGCGGGAGATATTGACAGCGGAGAAGGAATCGCAGGCAATGTTGGAAGCAGCTTTTAGGGGAATTGGTTATGGGATTGATCAAATATAAGCTTGGTGATTTAATTGAACCTTGTGACGAGCGAAATTATAATAGCAAATATACACTTGACAATATTAAGGGGATTTCAACAGACAAGGAATTTATAGATACCAAAGCCAATATGGATGGTGTAAGTTTGTCCTCGTATAAAGTGGTAAATTGTCAAGAGTTTGCATATGTTGCAGATACCTCAAGACGAGGTGACAAAATTGCTATAGCTTTCAACAATGGTAAACAGGCTATTTTAATATCATCAATTTATACTGTTTTTCATGTGTCAAAAAAAGACATATTACTTTCTGATTATTTGTTTATGTACTTCAGTCGCCCGGAATTTGATCGTTATGCGCGGTTTAACTCTTGGGGTTCGGCAAGAGAAACATTCAATTGGGAAGATATGTGCGATATTGAAATTAATCTACCCGATATTCCTACACAGCAGAAATATGTTGACATCTACAGAGCCATGACTGCCAATCAGCAGAGCTACGAGCGCGGACTGGAGGATTTGAAGCTTGTCTGTGATGGGTACATCGAAGATTTGCGGAGAAATTTGGGGACAGAATCGATCGGACCATATATTGTGCCTGTTGATGAGCGAAATTTAGATTTAACTGTAACACTCGCACAAGGGATAACCATAGAAAAAGTGTTTGCATCTCCAAAGCAAGTGGCAGGAGCAGAGCACAGTGCCAAAATTGTAAGGAAAGGACAATTTGCTTACAATCGAGCAACAACACGAAATGGTGAAAAAATCTCTATTGCATATAGAGAAGACGAAGATTGTGTGGTTTCCTCCTCATATCAAGTGTTTGAAATTAAGGAGAATAAAAGGCTACTGCCTGAGTATCTAATGATGTGGTTTAAGCGTTCCGAATTTGACAGATATGCACGATATATGTCAAAAGGCAGTGCGCATGAGTTCTTTGAATATAATGATATGGAAGAAGTGGAAGTCCCGATTCCGGATATTAATATCCAAAAGGCAATTACAAATATCTACAGTGTATATATGAAAAGAAAGCGCCTCAACGAACAGTTGAAAGCTCAAATAAAGAACATTTGCCCGATACTGATTCGGGGCTCGTTGGAGGAAGGTAAATAATATGCCCGGATTACTGTATCCCGCATACCAAAGTGTCTAAAAGAAGTCGAAAAGCGGAGGTAAAAACAATGGCAAAATTACAAGAATATAACGGCAAATACTGCGAGTCGGAATATGAATATGCCATTCTGTCGTTTTTGGAAGACGAGGGCTGGCAGTATCTTGCCGGGAAAAGGATTCCGCGCGACTCCAAAACAACGGTTTTATATATGGATGATATGGAGCAGTTTTTAAGTAAAACCAATGCGTATCTGACTGCCGATGAGATTCATCAGATAATGGATAGAGTTCGACTTGTGGGTGCGGAAAGTGAGTTCTCCACACTTCACAGGGTATATGGCTGGATGGTTGACGGTGTGCAGTTTACACCTCAAAACGGTCTTGCACGTATGATTGCGCTTATTGACTTTGAACATCCCAAAAACAATATATTCCGTGCGGTCAACCAGTTTGTTGTAGAATACACAAATAACGGACAAAAAGAAAACCGCCGTCCTGACATTCTTCTCTATGTCAATGGTATGCCTTTGTGTATTATCGAGTTGAAAAATCCTGCCGATGAACACGCAACAATTCACGACGCTTGGGAACAGATCACCAAGCGTTATTGGCGTGATATTCCTCACCTGCTCCACTACTGTCCCTTGGCATGTATTTCAGACGGTGTCAAAACAAGATTGGGTACCGTTCGCACACCTTATGAACACTTTTACGCATGGCGTCGTGTGAATGACGACAATAAGGTTTCTACACTTCCCTTTGAAGAAACGCAGACCATGATCAAGGGCGTATATAACCCTGAAAGATTCCTTGAAATATTCCGTGACTACATTTATTTTCCGGACAGTGAATACGACAGAGACGAGTACGAAATAGTCTGTCGTTATCCGCAGTTCTTCGCTGCACGTCTTTTGAAGCAAAGCATTATAAAGTCCGTTGTCGAAAAAAGCGGCAAGGGCGGTACATATTTTGGCGCAACGGGATGCGGAAAGACCTACACAATGGCATTCCTCGCCCGTCAGCTCGCTTTACGATGCACGGACGTACCCGCAATCGGCTCACCCACTATTGTTATGATTGTTGACCGAGAAGATCTGCAAAAACAGGGAGCACAGCTCTTTACTAAAAGTAAAGATTTTTTGAATCTCGGCGAAGTCAGAATTGTTCCCAGCCGTAAGGTGCTGCGTGAAGAGCTCAGTGCACGTGAAAGCGGCGGCTTCTATATCTGCACCATTCAGAAGTTCTCCGACCGTGAGGATGACAAAATCGGTCTGATCAATAATCGTGCCAATATTATTTGTTTCTCTGATGAAGCACACAGAACGCAGCTTGAACGCGCAAAAAAAATTCAGTTTAGCAAGGACGCTGATGACAATATGAGAGCTATGGTGTCAAAGCCTTATGCCAAGGTGCTGAAGGAAGCCTTGCCGAATGCAACCTTTGTTGGTTTTACCGGTACTCCGATTTCGGAAACTTATCAGACCTTCGGCGAGGAAATTGACCGCTATACCATGGATCAGGCTGTTGCTGACGGACTCACCGTCCCAATCAAGTATCATCCCCGGATAGCCAAGGTTTTGCTTGATCAGTCAAAAGCAAAAGAGATTGAGGATTATTATAAAAACTGCTTTGACGACGGCGCTGCATCAGAAGATGTTGAAGCCAGCAAGAAAGCTATGAGCTCGATGGAAGTTATCTTGGGTGAGCCTTCTCGATTAGAGCGGCTTGCCGTTGATATTCATGATCATTACGTTTCATCCTGTGCAAACGACCCCGATAGAGTACAGAAAGCAATGATTGTATGCTCAAGCAGACCGATTGCATACGAGCTTTTAAAGAAATTCCGGGATAAATATCCCGAATGGTTTGTTGATAAGAAATCGTCCGATGGAGTCAAAGTTTCCGATGAAGAATTGAATAATTTGAAGCCTGTGCCTTTTATAGCGATGGTAGCGAGTGTCGGCAAAAACGATGAAGAGGAGATGTATAATTACCTTGGTGGTGTCAAAAACAGTAATCGCTCCGAGAACCTTGATGCCGCTTTCAAGCAGGAAAAGTCCAATTTTCATATCGTAATCGTGGTAGATATGTGGATCACCGGGTTTGATGTGCCTTCGCTGACATATATGTATAATGATAAGCCGCTGAAAAAACATCTGCTCATTCAGACAATAAGCCGTGTCAACAGAAAGTTCCAGGGTAAAGACTATGGATTTATCATTGACTACATTGGCATTCGTAACAATATGCGTGAAGCTATGAAAATTTATGGAGGCGATAATTCCATTGCTCCGAACGCTGACGATGTAGAGCAGGCGACGGAAGTGTTCAGAGAACATTTGGAGATTCTCAAAGACCTTTTTGCAGGATATGATTTAAAGCCGTTCCTTGACCCCAATGGAGACCCTGCTCTGCGATACAGACTCTTGGCAAAGGCGGCAGAATACGTATTTATTTCCACACAGGAACTGAACACGGAAAGCAACGGCGGCAAGTACGTTCAGAAGGTATCATTCAAGACATATTTTCTGAAAACGGTAAAGCGAATGCGTGCCTCATACGATATTTGTCAGCCATCAGGTGAACTGGGTGAGGATGAATCTGCTCTTGCACAGTGCTTCATGGCAATTGCGGGCTTTGTTCGCAAAATGAATGGAACAAGTACTGAGGTTGATACCGATACCATGAATCGTCATGTTGAAAAAATGGTAGAAGAGGCACTGAAATATAACGAAGTTGAAAGTATTCTTGATGAGAGTGAGCAGGAAGATATTTTCAGTCCTGAGTATTTCGAAAAGCTTTCTGATGTCAAAATGCCCGCATCTAAGCTGGAATTGCTAGTGAAAATGCTTCGTAAGCAGATTAATGAATACAGCAAAACCAATCAGATTGCTGCAAATAAGTTCCAAGAAATGCTTGAAGAAACGATCAAACAGTACCATGAAAGAAGAAAGCATCTCACAGCGGAAGAAGCAGGTGAGGCACAAGAACATACCACCGAGGAAATAATCAAAAATGCAACCGAACAGGCATTGCGTATTCTGAAAGATATGAATGCTGATCGTGAGAGTTTCCGTAAGATTGGACTCACATTTGAGGAAAAGGCATTTTATGATATTTTGATGGCGTTGCGTGATGAATATAACTTTGAGTATGGTACGGACAAAAAAGTTAACGGAGTCGTTATCAATGACAAGTGCACGGCTCTTGCCAAGAAGATTAAAAAGATCATTGACACCAAATCTTCTTTTGCCGACTGGCTCAACAATCAGATAGTACGCGATCAGCTTAAATTTGATATCAAAGTATGTCTGATTAAGAACGGTTATCCCCCACAGTACAGCCCCGAGGTTTTCCGCAAAGTAATGGAACAGGTTGAGAACTTTGAGGAAAATAACCGATAAGACCTGAACCCAAGTCAATAAAGAGAACAAGAAAAGATCAAAACTAACAAAAAATACATTTTTGTCTGATCAAGAGAGCGCCCATTATTGTGAGAATGAGGTCTGAAAGAATTGTAGAAGCCTATGAATATATTAAAAAACGCTCAGCTTCAGTTCGTCAAAAGCACTCCCCCCAATTTTGTGTAAAATCAAAACCGAACAGACAAAAGGCGGCTTGCAGCCAAGAGAAAATCCAATTATGCGGATTCTCTGTCCGCGAACATTATCAAGGGATATCCGAGACTTTACGGGAAACGCGTTGTACGCGCCGTGTGCGGCGGGGAACTTGTTGAGAGCATTGTTATTCAATGGCTGCTCAAAAGCCTGTAAAACTGCCGTCAGAAACGTATTTCAACGCCATTCTCGACGGCTATTTCGACTGCGGTATTGACTGCGAGGTTTTATTCGATTTTATGTTTAATGTCCATAAATCGCTTGACTTAATTTAATTGATTCTTTATTTCAAAAACCCCGTTCTTTTTACCTCATATTGGTAAATTTGTTCGGGATTTTTGTGTTTTGCTTGTCAAATAACAGGGGAAATTCTACGACGGATACGGGTTCAGCAAGAAATGTTCGGAGGTGTGGAACGGCATAGAAATAATATGCATACCGCTTATTCTGAGGGGAAATAATTCCTTGGAACTGTGTATGAACTATCTGTCGTTTGTGGTTTCGGGATTTTTCTGGAAATGCTTCACAAGCATAAAAGCGGACATAGTTTTTAATTATGAAACATCCCCGATGACCCAGACTCTTGTAGGAGTTTGGTTTGCAAGAAAAAGAAAAGTTCCGTTCTATTTGTATGTGACCGATCTGTGGCCCGATAACGTTGAGATAATCACGGGAATACATAACAAATTATTGATATCCTCTTTGAACTCCATGGTCAATTATATCTATAGAAAGTGTACAAAAATTTTTACTTCATCAAAAAGCTTTATTACGGATTTAGGCAATCAGACGATTGAACAACTCCGCAATAATAGCGAAAAACTGAAAAACTATGCAGATAGCGAAATTCAAACTACAACAAACATCATTACTAAAGCGATGGGCAAGGAAAAGGTGCTTGTGTCACAGTCCGATATTACCGCAACACAACAAACTGCCGCCGATACATCCGCCCTAATGGACAACGTCAACGCTGCCAACAAAAGCATTAAGAAAATTCGTGAAAAAACAGACAGAAATTTCGCAAAATCTGAGAAAGTCCCCTTGGAACTGAATACTCGAGAAAAAGTCCTTGATGAACGTGAGGAAAGTATAGTCCGCCGTGAGTGGAACAACATAATGATTTCTCAACAAAACGATATTGACAGAGAAAATATAACAGAGCGGCTGAAAATCTGCCAAGAGTGTGAATTTCAGCTTGACATTCGCACTAATAACCCACATAAATTCTACAATGACAAAATCACCAAGCTGGACGAGGAAAATTTATCGCTGAAAAAGAATATTACCGATTTAAAATCTGACAACACCGCCATTCAGCAAAATGTGGTGATGCTAAACAAGCAGCTTGACGAAAAAGAGAGGACATTTACCAAACGTCTCGCCGCCAAAGAGCAAGAAATTGCTGCAGAGTATGAAAACCGTCTGCGTGAAAAGGACGGTATCATAAAAAGCCTTAAAATCGTCGTTGACAGGGCGTACCATATAATCTGCAACATTTGTGGGGCGGCTACTGTCCTGTGGTGCGGCAAGGGTAAATTTGCCGATTACGCTATGGATTTTTCTTCCAAGCAGAGCGATCTTATGCGTGCTATTTTGGACTATGGCGCAAAATCCGCAAGAAAGGCGGATTCCCACGATTTAGCTGATAAGATTGGTAATGAGTATTTTATCTGTTCGGATATTCGGTAGGAGATGGGGAAGCCTATTCAAAAGAAAAACGATTATCTTAATAGATAAATACTCTTAGCCTCCCAAATTTATGTTGGAGGCTATAATTATTGTCCACGAAACTTTAATCCTTGCACAATAACCTTTAATGGTCTATTATCAATTTTTTGACTTCTTAGCTGCTGTATCTGAGCATATAATTGATTGGCTCTTAGTATAGCCATAGATTTAATACCATCATCACTTATTTCTGATACTCTATTAAAAGGTAAAAATTGCGCTAAATGCTGTCGCAGTATCATTATATTTTCAAAATTTTCATCAAGCCACTGTATTTCTTTTGAGAAAGTTTCTACTTGAATGTCAATGTAACTATTATGTACCTCAACCGTTTTGTCAACAAAATCTAATCTATCACTTGGTTTGTTCATAATAACCTCCATCATATAAAATCAATAAAAGCTGACGACACTCTGATGACAAAATATTCGTAAAAGTGTTAGTTTTTAAAGAAAATTTAACATTATCTGGAACTTGTCCGCTATAGTAAAAAGTCCGCAACCTACGTAGTTACGGACTTTTCTTGGCAGGGGCAGAAGGACTTGAACCCTCGGCACGCGGTTTTGGAGACCGCTGCTC
>CAMWRN010000082.1 GCA_947176675.1 uncultured Clostridia bacterium
ACGAACGATGAACAGGATACTGTTATTGAAATTATACGTAATTGTTTTGAGGGATAAATTGATACAAGCTGTATGCAAAATGTCGTTTACAGCCAAAAAGGAGGAAGCATAATGACCGACTATGATCGCTTATTGGAGAAAATAAGAGATTTAGGTATGGATTATAAATGGGCTAAGATGTTTGTCAAAAAGCTTAAGGACGATGAAAATGCATTTCCGGTTGCTGATAAAGAGCAAAAAAGGTGGGCTTTGGAACGCGGATTTTATCCGGGAAGAATAGAACTCTACGGCCTTACCGAGAGTAATTATTATAATTATGTTCCGGACTATCAGTATTTTATGCTTCACCCAATGAATAATCACTTCCTGAAATGGCTGGATAAAACAACGCTTAAATATGTGCTGAACAGTAACGGCTGTGAAGATGTAATGCCTGACTATTATGCCTACGTTGAGAATGACGGAAGCTATACATATTTAATGAATTGTCCGAAAGATATAGCTAAAAATGAAAATTTTCTTATTGATCTCCTCGGACAGAAGAAAATCCTTGCTATGAAGCCTAATTCAGGTACATCTGGCGGGCTCGGATTTATCAAACTGGAACTGTGCGGAAACGATATATATGAGAATAACAAGCTAATAGATCAAAACCGCTTTATTGAGATAAGAGATTCAATGAGGAATTACATTATAACAGAATATGCGCATCAGCACCATGAGCTGGCTGAAGTATGGCCCGACAGTGAGTGTACGCTTCGCGTCATTATGTGTAAAAATCCAAGGAAAGATTTATATTCTCCTACAGAGTGGTCCTGTGCTGTTTCTTACGCAAGATTCGGCACTTCCGTTAATGGCGGAGCCAGCAATCTTTCATCCGGAGGAGTGGGCGTAGGATTTGATTTTGAAACAGGACGGTATAATGATTTCTGTATTCGCTATAAGAGGTTTACTCCAGACGGACAGTGGATGTTGAACAAACATCCTGATACCGAAGCGGAATGGAAAACACTCGGTCTGCCTAATTGGAAATGTGTCAGAGAGAAAATCAATGATATATGCCGGCATATTTCATCACTTGATTATTTGGGTCTTGATATAATTATCACTGAAAACGGCATGAAGTTATGTGAGATCAACTCTCACCCTGCTATTGACTATGAACAGATTATGTGCGGTCCGACACTTTTATCTGAAAATGTCAGGAATTTTTTTGAAAACAAGGGGCTAAGAAAGTTTGACGGATGTGATTTTTATAAGGCGTACATCGAATGTCAGGAATAAAATTAAGGAGTAATTTATCAATGAATGAAACAACCGTTGAGAAATCTGCTGTAAGAACCGACATTCCAAAGCCGAGAAAAACGTTTTATTCACAATATATAAAAAGGTTTCTTGACATTATTTTAAGCGGTCTGGCAATTATTGTTTTAAGTCCTTTGCTGCTGATCATTGCTGTTCTGGAGTTAGTATTTCACGGAAGACCTGTTTTATATATTGACAAAAGGCCAGGTAAAGACGGCAAAATATTCAATATGTATAAATTCAGATCAATGTCGGGCGCTTGCGATGAAAACGGAAATTTACTCCATCCAAGCAAGAGAATTACCTCGTTTGGACGTATTCTTAGGCGTACTTCTCTTGATGAGCTGGCAGGATTATTTAATGTTTTTAACGGAACTATGTCTATAATAGGCCCGAGACCGCTTATGACAGATTACCTTCCTCTGTATAATGAAAGACACAAGTACAGACATTCTGTTCGTCCGGGGCTCGCATGTTGGAAAATCGGCTGTGATGACAAGCTTACATCTGAATCATGGACGTGGAATACACAGTTTGAAAGTGATATCTACTATGTCGAACATATAAGCTTTCTTCTTGATGTGCGTATGGTTTTGAAAACAATCAAAATAATTTTTTCAAAAAGCGAAATGAGAACAAATTCAGACAGAGTAAAATTTAACGGAGAAAATTTACTTGAAACAAGAACAAGGCATGAAATAATTGAGGCTCAGCAAAAAGAAATTGAAAAGAACCTGAAATAAATATTATTTGCAAAAGGGAGGTGCGGGGTATAACTGCTAAAATATATAATCCAAATAAAAATGCATTCAATGAAATAATCGGATACGGAGCGGAAAACAACACTGTTATGGACAGATTGTGCGCTTTTTTCATTGCGCTGAGTCCTATTTTGCAGCATTACAAGGGGTTTTACCGAAATGCCGGATTTTCAGTATTGATTATCATTTCGCCTGTCCTGGTTTTAAGGCTTTTGTCAAATCTGGCAAAGGGAAAATATGACACGAAGTGTTTGAAAGCGATCGTACCGCTGCTGCTGTTTCAAGTATATAAAATTTTTGACCATACTCCGAATATCAGCAAAACACTGTATGGTATATTTATGATCATAGTGCTGACAGCTATAGCATTGGGTTGCGTAAATGTACGGTATTTTGTCAGGTATGCTTCGGTAATAAGCGTATTGGCAGGAGCTTTTCTTGTTGTACAGTATTGCTGCTACTATATATTGGGTTTCCATTTACAGCTTGTGCCAACGTCTCTGCTGCTGTCTGACGCCAATGCATGGATTCTTGGAGTTCGTACCGGACTGTACGGTCTTAACGGAGCAAAAAACGGTTTTTACAGACCATGTGCTTTTTTCCTTGAGCCGTCGCATTTATTTCTGTATTCTTTTCCCGTTTTATGTCTGCTTCTGTTTTCTCCGGGAATGAACCGTCACAGAAAACAAACAGCGTTTTTTGTGGCTTTAAGTATGATCCTGTCCACTTCCGGAATGGGTGTTTTTATTGCGGCGGGATTACTTGTTGCATATTATATGTTTTATAACGGACACGACAATATTGCTAAGCTGAAAAATATTTTTTCAGGCAAGAATATATTTATACTTGCAGCTGTTCTGTCAGCGATGATCGTTGCTTATTTCAGTATAGACGTATTTCAGCTCATGATCAAACGAATATTTTCTTCCGTTACCGGCAATTCAACGGCAATAGACGGACGGACAAGGTTAGCTCGTTCGCTTATACAAAATATATCGGATAAATCATTTTTTATCGGTATTACCGATAATGTATCCGATATCACTTTCAATTTGCCGGGATTTTACGCAACGCTGTATAAGCATGGCATTATCGGTATTTTTCTTTCCTACCTGTTTTATATTCCCGGTATATTCAAACTTAAAGAAGCAGGATTCTGGACAAGCGCTGTTATTTTGCTGATATCTTTCTTTACCGCACATACGCACGGCACATTCTATCTGATATATTTTGTAATTGTTATAATGAATGGATATCACACTGCAGAAGACAGAAAAATCGGTAAAATAAAGTCCAATGAGATTACGGGAAGAGGTTCACAATGTCTGACGGCAAGAACAGAACAATAAACGGAAAGATTCTTATAAAATCAAGCTTTTGGTATATCGCTTCAAATTTTCTTACAAGAGCAGTATCGTTTATTACTATTCCGATCTTTACAAGATTGATGACAAAACAGCAGTACGGTGATTTTTCGGTATTTGCAAGCTGGCAGTCGATTTTTCTGATAATATGCGGAGTGGAAATTTACGCTACGCTTAACAGGGCGAGGTTTGATTACGAAACGGACGAGGAGCTGAACGGATACATTACATCGTGTTTGGTTCTGAGCACACTGTTTACAGCTTTGATTTTTACTTTGTATCTTTTATTTCAGGATTTTTTTGCAGGACTTTTTTTGCTTGACAGAAAATACATATTGATCATGTTTGCATATTTGTTTACGCAGCCTGTTTTTCTTATGTTTCAGGCAAAGCAGCGTGTGGAGTACCGTTACAAGTTCAGTGCGGGACTGTCCTTTGCTTTGCTTATTATTTCCACTGCCGCCGCTGTGGGCTTAGTGTATTCTATTAACGAAGACAGACTGCTCGGCAGAATTTTGGGGCAATACGTTCCTTATATAATTTCCGGATTTATCTTGTATATATTTTTTATCGTGAAAAGCAGGACTGTAAGGCTAAGCTCGTGGAGCTATGCTTTGAAAATGGGTCTGCCGCTGGTTTTCAGCTTTCTTGGAAGTCAGATATTGCTTGCGTCAGACAAGGTGACCGTTCAGCATCTGAGTTCATCGAACGAAGTGGCATGGCTCGTTCTTGCTACTTCGTGTGCACATATAATACTTATATTTGTCCAATCGTTAAATAACGCATGGTCTCCGTGGTTTTTCGATAAGCTTAAGGCGGAGGAATACAAGGAAAGCGGAAAAGCTTTTAAGATATACATGTGGTTTATTGTACTCAGTACGTTCTGTGTTCTTACTGTCGGTCCCGAGATAGTTAAAATACTGGGAGGAAAGGGATATGCCGAGTCTGTTTATGTACTTCCCGCCAATATGCTTTGCGGTGTATTTACGGCGCTGTCATCGCAGTTTGTAAATATTGAAACCTATTATAAAAAGACGCATTATGCTGCGATTCTTACTTCAATAGCTGCTGTAATCAATATCGCCGGAGATATTGCGGGCGTAAAGCTGTTCGGATATCAGGCGGCGTGTTATGTTACGGTCATGTGCCAGATAATGCTTATTGCTCTTCATTACATTGCTGTTCGGAAGATCAACATAAATGCGATTATCCCGCTTAAGGATTTATGTATTATGCTTGCCGCAAGTCTGACGTTTATACCGTTCTTTTTGCTTCTGTATCGTTCTGACGCCGTTCGGCTTGGCGTTATTATTGTTCTGTTTGCAGCTGTATGCGTATTATTCATCGCCAAAAGAAGAGAACTTATTAACATTTTAAAAAAATACCGCAGATCAGGGTCTGAGAATAAGAACGAATGAGTTAAAGACAAAATCTCAAAAATACCGCGAGAGGAGGATCGCTCCCTACGGGAGCGTAGCATATATATGAAATCGCTTGTACTGGCAGGCGGTCTGCCGCAGATATCGCTGATAAATGAATTGAAAAAGCGGGGGGTAACAACAATCTTGGCTGACGGAAGTTCTGCACCGCTTGCACTTCCGTATGCCGATAAATTTTACATGGTAAATATTTTTGACATAGAGGCAGTCAAAAATATTGCCGTTAAAGAAAATGTAGATTTCATTATTACGGTCTGTGCGGATCAGGTACTGCTTGTGGCAGCGCAGGTTTCAGAGATGCTGGGGCTTCCGTGGTACTTAGACTATGAGACCGCAAGATCTGTTTCTGATAAGGAATTGATGAAAAAAATATTTGTTGAGAACAGCATTCCGACATCTAAATACGTTATCATGAACAAGCTTGATATGAACCTTATTGAACAGCTTAGGTATCCATTAATAGTAAAGCCTGTTGACGCGTACAGTTCCAAGGGTGTGCGCAAGGTCACGAACGAAAAAGAACTGAAGATCGCTTTTGAAGACGCTGTACAGATAAGCCGTACGAAAACGGTCGTTGTGGAGGAGTTTTTTGACGGCGAAGAAATAAGCGCCGATTTCTTTATAGTTGACGGAAAGGTACATACGCTTTGCATTTCCAACAGCGAAAAGATAAAAGACAAAGACAGGTTTGTTATCTTTCGCGGACGGTATCCCGCCAACGCTTCCGATGAGCTTATCGCTGACATAGAAAATACTGCTCAAAAAATAGCGGACGCTTTTAAGCTGAGAAATTCGCCTATGCTGGTTCAGATGCTTACCGACGGAAAAAAAATTACCGTACTTGAATTCTGCGCAAGAACAGGCGGCGCTATGAAATGGCTTTTGATAAAGCGTTCATGCGGTGTTGATGTTATCAAGGGCGTAATTGATCTGACAATGGGCATAAAGCCTGATATAATGGTACGCCCTCCCGAAAGTAAGTATATAGTAAATGATTTTATTTATTGCAGACAGGGAGAGTTTGACAGGCTGGATGGCTTTGACGAACAGCTCAGACTGGGAAATATCACAGATTATCATTGTCTGCGTCCGAAAGGCATAAGGTTCAGCGGTGTGACGGCGAGCAGCAGCGACCGTGCTGCCGGAGTGACAATACAAGCAGATACCATAGAAGAATTTAACCGCAAACATCGGGATTTTGTTAATTCTGTAAGAGTACTGGATACAGACGGAAACGATATAATGCGGCACGATCTGCTCCCCGAACTTGAAGAAACGGTATAAACAGCTTATATGGCAAAGAAAGGGATATAATTATGAAAAAGATAATATATGCTTTTTGCACTGTATTTGCGGTGATCTGTATGGCTGCGTGCACAAATAACAATGAAAATTATGAATCAACCAAGGTCACGCCGAGAATAATTCTGACCGAAGCAGAGACCGAACCTGCCGGTAAACCTGTTTTGTCGGAAAATCAGACTAAGTTCACTAACGGTATAACCTATGAGGGTAAAAACGGATACTGGCATATATACGGTACCCCCGAGAAAACCTGCTTTGTTACGCTTGCGGGAGGAACATCGGTAATACCCGAATGGTTTGAAAGCGGTAAAAAGCTGTATATTTCATTAAACACGGATACGGCGGCAAAGCTTGTATTCAGAGCTTTCAGCGATGAAGCGCCCGACGGAGTTACTTTGTTGTCGGCACAGGGAAGCACTGTTTTTGAAGTACCTGATATGAGGGGATATAGGGGTTTGGCAATAAGACTTCAGGTAACGGGCGGCAGCGGAGAAATAGACACAGTCGTACATCCCATTATAAGCGACGAACCTATATATTACGGAACGCCAATGCTAACTATTATTGATGATGACGGTGATATTCACTACCTGAAAGACATACTCCCTTTGTGTCAGGAAATGAACGTAAATATTGCTTCTGCCGTTACTACAACAAGAGTCGGAAGCTCTGACAGATGGATGTCATGGGAAGATATCAAAAATTGTTACAATCAGGGTATGGAGATACTGTGTCACACATATTCTCACCCCACACCGTCCGAACTTGATGATATGAGTGATGAGGAAATAATCGAAAGGTTAAATACAGCTTTTACCACCCTTATGGAAAAAAATGGAATAAAAACAGGGGATATTATTGTTTATTCGTCCAGTACCGGATACACCGAACGTATGCGTAAAGCCGCGGAGCAAATATTCAAGGCAGGAATAGTGATAGGCGGAAATACTGTGAACACAGCCGATTCCAATCCGTACAACCTTAAACGCTACAGAATAGATTTTGCTACGGGAGACGGAGACCAATCCAAAGAAGACTATTGTCTTGAGGATATGAAAGCATATATTGACACCGTTTCCGACAGCGGCGGCTGGGAGATATGGATGTTCCACACATCAAATACAAAATGGAGACAGCTCGTTGAGGTAAACGCTGACGGAAGCATTGCATATGACAGCGAGGGAAACGTAATACCTCTGTGTGACGATAACGGAGAACCCGTTCTTGATGAGGACGGAAGTCAGTATGAACTGACAGTGGGACACATTGTTTATGTGCCGATGCTTAAAACAGCAATAAATTATGCACAGGAAAAAGGGGTAAAAATTGTTACGGCTGAAGAAGGCTTCAGCGCTTATTTTGACGAATGACCTTAACATAGCCGTATATCAAAGGCTTTGTAAGGTATATCGGGAGGATATATGAACAGATCGATCGAGTTTTTGAACAGCATAGATTCGGTATATAAGCAGAATATACCGGACAAAGTTCTGAAAAGAGCCTCGGAATCCCTGCTTGACTATCTGGCGGTAACATGCGCAGGAGTAAAGTTTCAGGAGGAAAAGCTGGAAAAATATTATTCGTTTACCGAACCGGAAACAGGAATATTTACAGCTGTCGGCACCGGTAAAAAGCTTGCTCTGAAAGACGCAGTGTTCCTCAATGGCTTGAACGGTCATGCTCTTGACTTTGACGATGGTACCAATTCGGGGATAATACATCTTGGTTCCCCTGTTTTTTCGCTTCTTCTTCCTTTGGCACAGAGATATGATATCAGCATAGAGAATCTGCTCAAAGCCGCAGTAATAGGTTACGAGACTTCTTACACGATGGCGGTCTCCATACAGCCCGAACACAAGGCGCTCGGTTATCATGCTACGGGTACGTGCGGCGTTCTTGGGGCAGTTGCAGCCGCGTCATATATGCTTGGATTTTCCGATGAAGAGCGTTTTCAAGCGTTTTCGGCAGCGTGCGTATCCGCTTCGGGTATGCTGAAAGTATTGGATAACGGTTCGGAGCTTAAACCATACAATGCGGCTAAAACCGCATTACTGGCGCTGACAAGCATTCAGCTTGCAAAAGCAGGATTTAAGGGAGACCCTGATCCGCTCGGAGGAAACCGCGGCTATTTTAAGATGATGACGGGAAAAAATGATATTGAACTGAAGCCTGTGCTTTTGAACGGAACGTATGCGGTTCAAAAAACTTATACAAAGCCTTATGCGTCATGCCGTTATACACACCCATCCGTTGAAGCGGCGATCAGATTAAGAGATCGTTATGGCATCAAAGCCGAAGAGATAAAACAAATAAGCATTAAAACCTATTCCCTCGCTGTTTCGGGACATGATCATACTGACATTCCGAATTCTTACTCTGCAAAAATGAGCATACCTTACAGCACGGCTGTCGGACTTATTTTCGGAAAAGCGGGTTTGCAGGAATTCAGCGAGGAGAATGTGAAAAGAAAAGATATCGACGGACTTGTAAAAAAGATAAATGTTTCCTCGGACGATGACCTTAGCCGGGCGTTTCCCGAAATTCAGCCCGCAGTTGTAAACATTGAAACTTCAAAGGGGAATTTTTCCATTCGTGTTGATTTTCCAAAGGGCGAGCCCGAAAATCCCTTAAACAGTGAGGAATTCAGGGAAAGATACGACGGTCTTATGA
>CAMWRN010000083.1 GCA_947176675.1 uncultured Clostridia bacterium
GGGTCTGGGCGCTGCGGACATTGAGGTATTTCTGGATGGCGGATACGCGTTGTGATATACAGATAAACCTTACAGCGAAATAAAGTCGGCATTTGAGGACGAGGGCTATGACGTGACCGGAATCGAATAAAATAAGGCGGAGAACAGAAATGTCCTCCGCCTTAAAATTTATCATCGAAAATTGATTTCAGAACTGTCTTACAATTTGCTATTGACTATATTCGCGCAGTGTAGTAAAATATTAGTATACGCTTTTCGGGAGGGATCATTTTGGCAGAACGTTTTCACCGCGCATACCATATTGTAAAAGGAATAATTTCCGCCGTCGTTTCGGCGGCTTTGCTTTGCTCTTGTACCAATAATTCTTCGGACAAAACGGCAGCCGAAGAAGCGTCATCCCAAAGCTTTATTTTCGACACCTACGCGCAGTTTACGGTGTGCGGCGGTGAAGCGAAAAATACCATTGACGAGATCGAAACCATTTTCGGTGACATGAGCGCCGCGTTTGATCTGTGCTACGACATAGCTGCCAATGAACTTCCCGAAAACTCTCTTTATGAAGACTGTCTGAACCGCACGCAGGAACTGAACCGTCTTTACGGAAACGGTATCAACGTTTTCTGCGGCTCACTTACCGAGCTGTGGGGGATATCCACGGACAGTCCCCGCGTTCCGTCGGACAGTGAAATATCCGGTGTTCTGGATAGTATCCCCGATGTTTTTTCCGAAACCGTCCCCGACGGAGTTAAGCTTGATTTCGGCGCGGTGTCAAAGGGTTACGCCTGCGACAGAGCCTTTGAATTTCTTAAAGAAACCGATGCGGAGTACGCGGTAATATCCTTCAGCTCCTCTACTCTTATGTACGGTGCAAAACCCGACGGAAAGCCTTTTCGCACAGGACTTACAAACCCTCTCACGGGCGAAGGTTACGCGGGGATAATAGAAACGGAATCCGCATTCATCTCCACAAGCGGAGGATATGAAAGATACTTCGTTCCCGAAAACGGCGGCGGAAAAGTTTACTGCCACATAATGGATATAACCACGGGCAGACCCGCCGATACCGACCTTGCTTCGGCAACTGTGATAGTTCCGTCCGATACCCCGAACGGGGGAATAATGACTGACTTCCTTGCAACTATGATATTTACCGAGGGCAGCAAAAGCTTGGACAGATGGCTTGCCTGCGAGGAATTTCAGATAGTCGCCATAACGACTGACGGCAGGGTGTTCTCAAACTGCGATGGACTTACTCTTAACGAAAGCGGAGTATTTTATTATGAGTAACGACAATAACGAAAGAAAGCTTGTCCGCGCAAAGGATATTGCCGTAATAATATTGATCTTGGCGGCAGCCGCGGCGGCGTATTTTCTGACGGGAGTTTTTTCAAATGGTGAGGCCTGCGCTGTCATAACCCACGGGGGTGACTCTGTGGCTGAGATATCTCTGAGGCAGGACGGCACATACTCATTTCCCGAAACGGGGGACATGGTATTTACGGTGCTGAACGGAAAAATTTCCGTGACCGAAAGCGGCTGTCACGATAAAATATGTGTGCGGACAGGTAGCATTTCCCGCGTAGGCGAAGCGATAATCTGCGTGCCGAACCGAACGGCGGTCACAATAGAAAGCAATTCGGAAGAAAGCGGTGTTGATGTGGTGCTGAGATGATGATAAAATTTAGACCCGACGGAGTTTCCGCCGCCCGCTATACAGCTCTTATGGGACTTTTGTTTGCGGTATCCGCCGCTCTGAACTGGCTGGAAAGTCTTTTCTCCGCCGCGTTGCCTGCCGGAATGAGGGTAGGTCTTTCAAATATAGTTGTTATGCTGGCGATACTGTGTATAAATCTTCCGTCGGCGCTGCTTCTTACGGTTTTAAAAAGCAGCTTTGTGTTCCTGACACGTGGAGCAACAGCAGGGATAATGTCGCTCTGCGGAAGTCTTGCGGCATTCTGTGTTACCGCGCTGCTGTTCCGCAGAACGAAAGCTTCCTACATTTTGACAAGCGTTCTCGCAGCTGTCGCCCATTCTTTGGGACAGCTCTGCGCCGCATGGCTTCTGCTGGGCACATCTTCGGTATTCGCATACTCTCTGATACTGACGGCAAGCTCTTCGGCGGCGGGAGTCCTTACGGGAATTGCGCTTAAAGTGATATTTCCCGAAATGGCAAAAATTTTCGGCGGAAACAGGCAATAGGTCAGACTTTTGAAATAATTTACGAAAGGAAATCGTTGTGGCAAAAAAATATGAACTGGATATGCTCCACGGAGCTATTCTTCCCGGGCTTTTAAAGCTTTCCCTGCCGCTTATGCTGTCAAGCGTTTTGCAGCTTTTATTCAACGCGGCGGACATTATTGTTGTCGGCAACTTCGCAAGCGAATATTCCCTTGCCGCCGTTGGCGCAACAACCGCTCTGGTCAACCTTATGACCAACCTTTTTCTGGGACTTTCCACAGGCTCAAACGTTATAGTTTCACGCTACATGGGTGAGGGAAGCGATGAAAAGGTCAGCAAGACCATACATACCTCAATATTCTTCGCAATAGCAAGCGGACTTCTCCTTACTGCTGCGGGAATAATTTTTGCACGTCAGCTTCTTGATCTTATGCAGACTCCTCCCGAGGTGCTGGATCTTTCCACTCTCTATCTTCGTATTTACTTTACGGGCATGGTTGCAATGATGATCTATAACTTCGGAAGCTCTATTCTCCGCTCAAAGGGCGATACAAAAAGACCGCTTTATTTTCTCGCCTTTTCGGGAGTAATAAACGTTGTCCTAAATCTTATTTTTGTAATACTGTTAAAAATGGACGTTGCGGGAGTTGCGCTTGCAACAGTCATTTCCCAGTGCGTTTCCGCGGGACTGATACTTAAGTGCCTGATGAACGAAACAGGCGCTTTCCATTTCAGCTTCGGAAACCTCCGCCCCGACGGACGCATCGCTGTGAAAATACTCAGAATAGGTGTTCCCGCTGGCTTTCAGGGTGTGGTATTCTCCCTGTCAAACGTGGTTATACAGTCATCGGTAAACAGCTTCGGTCCTATCGTAATGGCGGGAAGCTCCGCAGCGGCAAGCATAGAAGGTTTTGTGTGGGTGTCCATGAATGCCTTTTCCCAGAGTGCACTCACCTTTGTCAGTCAGAATATGGGCGCAAAAAAGTATAGCCGAATAAACAGGATAGCAGTCATATCCTGCGCCTGCGGAGCGGTAACGGGACTTGTTTTAGGCAATGCCGCTTACCTTTTTGGTACGCCCCTGCTGCATATTTACGACCCGCGTCCCGAAGTTATCGAAGCAGGTCTGATACGAATGAGCATGGTCTGCTGCTTCTATTTCACCTGCGGGCTTATGGACTGTATTGTGGGTTCGATACGCGGAATGGGCTTTGCGGTTACGCCGACCGTTGTTTCAATGCTGGGAGCCTGCGGTTTGAGAATACTATGGATATTTACCATCTTCCGCGTTCCCGAAAACCATACGGTGCTTATGCTGTTTGTTTCCTACCCGCTCTCTTGGATAATAACCTTTTTGACGCACCTGGTGTGCTACGCGTTCATGCGGAGAAAATTCCCCGGAACAGATGCTGAGATACCAACCGAACAGACCGTACAGAGTGGGTGAATAAATGAAGATAGGTTCTATCGGGTACAACTATTCGCATGATAAAAGCTTTGTTATGGACAGACCCTGCGGCGTGGGCTGTCCGCTATTCCTGTTGGTCAAGACCCCATCGCTGTTCGTAATAAACGGAGAGGAGCAGAAAGTCAGAGCAGGTTCGTTTGTGATGCTTTCGCCGTTTACGCCCTGCTCTTACCGAGCCGCAGAGGATACCTATACCGACGACTGGATGTACTTTGAGACCGACGGCCGCGACGTTGAGAAGTTGTCGGAGCTGAGGATACCTTTTGATACTCCTGTTTATCTTGGCAATATCGAGGAGCTTTCTCGGATAATCCACATTCTCGCTTACGAGCATTATTCCGCGGAAATCTTCAGCGGCGAGATCGAGCGGCTCTATATTGAGATACTTTTCCTGACGCTTAGCAGGATAATTCAGTCCCGAACCTGCATTTCCTCGGCTTCCTTTATTGAAAGAAACCACAGGCTCACACAGCTTCGGACGATGATATTTACCATGCCCGAAAGCGTTCCCGACGTTGGTAAAATGGCTGCCGACATGGGCATGAGCCGTTCGGGATTCCAGCATCTGTATAAAAAAATGTTCGGGTCCAGCGTGATGACCGAGGTCATTTCCGCAAGGGTCGAACGGGCGAAACGTCTGCTTTCCTCCACAAATCTTACCGTAAGGGAGATAGCGGAGAGGTGCGGATATTCAAGCGAGTACAACTTTATGCGTCAGTTCAAAAGCCGCGTGGGGAAAACTCCCACCGAGTACAGAAAATGTCTGTAAGCTTTAAAGATATAATGTGCACAAAAAGTCACCTTATCTTGCCTATAAGGATATTGTCACGCGATGTAAAAGGCGGTATAATGTAAGCATAAATTTTTGTATCTTATTATGGGGAGATGTTTATATGCTGAGAAAAATCAAACTTCTGCCGTTGATAACGGCAATATGTATTGCGGCTGCGGGTCTGACAGGCTGCAGCTCCGCTTCAGCCGAGGAGAAAGACCCAATGAGGGATATGACTACGGCTGAGGTCGTGCAGGAAATGGGTCTGGGTATAAATCTGGGCAACACCATGGAAAGCTGCGGGGACTGGATAAGTCCGAGCGGAGGGGTCTCCGCCTACGAAACAGGCTGGGGAAGTCCTGTAGTTACGCAGCCTTTGATACAAGGTTACGCCGATGCGGGGTTTGGTGTGCTGAGAGTTCCCGTTGCGTGGAGCAATCTTATGGGAGAAGATTACTCTATAAGTCCTGCCTATATCGCAAGGGTCAAGGAGATAATTGGCTGGGCGATAGATGCGGATATGTACGTCATTATGAATATCCACTGGGACGGCGGCTGGTTCGAGGGCTTCGGCAAGGACGACAAGCGGGATGAGTGCTTTAAAAAATACGAAAGCATATGGACGCAGCTTTCCGAGGAATTCAAGAGTTACGGCGACAAGCTTATGTTTGAGTCTCTTAACGAGGAAGGCGGCTGGGAAGATATTTGGAATCGCTATACCAATAAGGGGGACAAGGAAAAATCCTACAATATTTTAAACGACATGAATCAGCGTTTTGTTAATATTGTCAGAAACTCCGGAGGGAACAACGCAAAACGACACTTGCTTATTGCGGGATACAATACCGACATTGAGCTTACCTGTGATAAGCTGTTTAAAATGCCCGATGATCCCCAAAACCGCTGTGCAGTATCGGTTCATTATTACACACCCGGCACATTTGCGCTTCTTGACAGGGATGCGAACTGGGGCAAGGCTCAGACCGAATGGGGCAGCAGCGCAGATATAGCTGAGCTGAACAAATATATGGATATGATGAAGACCTGCTTTGTTGATAAGGGAATACCGGTAATTATCGGTGAATACAGCGCAGCTCCCAAAAATAAGACTCCTGAAATGGTAAGAAAGTACCTTACTTCCGTTTGCGGGGCGGCATATACGCGGGGAATGTGTCCCGTACTGTGGGACGTTACCGACGTTTTCTACGACAGAACCGAAATGAAGTTTATCGACCCCGAGCTTCTGGAGGGACTTATGGCTGTCAAGGAAAAGTAGGGCAGTGTTTTAAATAACAATATTTCAAAACGGCAGCTGCGGTAGTATACAGCTGCCGTTTTCGCTTTTCGAAGTTTATGCGGTATTGTCCCCAAATATGGAAAAAGGTGCGGTGATATAATGTGTATTTTTTTGAAAAACGGCATGTTCCTTTGACAGTCTAATAAACAAGCAGGTTACAGATAAGATAGACAAGTATCAGTACGGGGCGGCAGTAAATCAATAGCATCATAAACAGCTAATTTAGAGGATAGAAACAAAATAAGTTTTCTATCCTCTTTTTTGCAGTTTGCAACCGCTATTTTACTGTGTTTCCCAGATGCTCCATAAGCTTTCTGAGGAATTTCCGTTCACTGTCGGATAACCCCGAAAGAAAGGTCAGCAGATCCTGCTGCTCATCGGTGAGACTGCTTGCCGCCAAGCCTTTTTTGTTGTTGGTAAGTCCTGCGATATAGTCAAGGCTCACGCCGTAGTATTCCGCAAGCATTATAGCTCTTTCAAACGGTATCTCGGCGTTTCCGTTTTCATATTTTCCGTAGTGCTGGGAGGAGGTCCCCAGATATTCCGCAAGCTTCTGCTGTGTAGCGTCGCTGTCCTCCCGCAAGTCGCGTATTCTTTGATAATAAGCCATTTCAGACACCTCTTTATATTATTGTATCATAAATGACTTATATACTATTGACATTTGTGCCTTTTTAGATTATAATAGAATTATGTTGTGTCTTTTTAGATGTATACCCTCAAAAAAGAAAGAAGGACTCCGGAATGGGAAACAAATCAAAGAAAACAGTGCTTTTCTCCTGCAAACCGTGTCTCACAGCCATGATGCCGTTTGTCCTTGCGGGATCGGCGTTTATTGTGTTGTGCGCTGTTCTCGGAGTGTGGCAGGTTGGTGCGTCTGTTTGCGGAATAGTTTTGATCTGTAAATTTACCGCCGTAAATTCAAACGGAGTAACTGTTACAGATATTTATGTGAAAAGCGGAAAAAGAACGGTACCGCTTGGCGAGATAACAAGTGTGGATTGTGAACAGAGCTTTGCCGGAAAACTTTTCGGATATGGGACAGTGGTGATCTGTACTTCCAATAAAAAGCTGTTTATCAGAGGGATTCCGCAAACCGAAGCTTTGCGGAATGAAATATCAAAACAGATAGACCTGTATCACTTCAACCGTACCTGCCGTCAGGCGGAACAGGCGCGGGAATTGATGGAGAAAGAACTGTAACGGTCGGTATATGGCGAAAATAAAAAACAGGTACGGAAAAATTTTTCCGTACCTGTGCATAACTCCGCAGACCTTGTAACTGCCGGAACCTGCGGAGTATAATTTGAACTTTATTTAGAATCCTGCCATTGAACGAAGTATCTTTTCAAGCTCCGTTCTATCGGCGCTGTATTCCATAGCTGTTTCGTAGGAAATAAGTTCCTTTTTGTAAAGCTTGGAAAGTGTATCGTTGAGGGTGCACATTCCCTGCTTTGCGCTGGACTGGATAGTGGATTCCATTTGCGGTATCTTGTTTGTGCGGATCAGATTTCTGATGGCGTCCGTTCCGACCATTATTTCAAGAGCGGCGATACGGTTTCTGCCGTCCATTGTGGGGACGAGAGTCTGAGCGATAACGCCCTGTATCATATTTGAAAGCTGTGCTCGTATCTGATCCTGTGATTCGGGAGGACAGGCGTCGATTATTCTGTCGATAGTCTGCGCCGCGCTTGATGTGTGCAGAGTTGCGAATACCAAGTGTCCCGTTTCGGCGGCGGTCATTGCAAGAGCTATAGTTTCATAGTCGCGCATTTCTCCTACGAGGATAACGTCGGGGTCTTCACGAAGCGCGCTCCGGAGGGCCTTGCTGAACGAGTCAACGTCCCTGCCGATTTCGCGCTGATGAATGGTAGCTTTATCCTGAACGTATCTGTACTCAATAGGGTCTTCAATGGTGATAATGTGGCAGGCGCGGTTTCTGTTAATGTTGTCGATAATTGCCGCAAGGGTAGTGGACTTACCTGAACCCGTAGGACCCGTTACAAGGATAAGACCCCGCTTTTTCTGTGCAAGCTCGGTAAGCACAGGGGGCATTTTCAGTTCGTCCAGAGTGGGGATCTTATCGTTAAGAAGTCTTATGGAAGCAGCAAGGCGTCCGCTCTGGCGGAACACGTTTACACGCTGTCTTGCACCGTTTGCGATCTCAAAACTGAAATCTATGTCGTGACCCTCGGTAAGGAGTTTTTCCTGATCGGCGGAAAGAATAGAAAGAATGGTACGGTTAACAACGGTATCGCTTAGCTCGCCGAATTTGCGAAGCTCGCCGTTAATACGTACAACAGTGGGCGCGCCGACAGTAAGGTGGATATCAGAAGCTCCGAGGGAGCGGGCCTGCATAATAAATTCCTGAAAAGTCATATAGCTGCACTATCCTTTCATTATTTAATTTTAAACTGGATTCCGCTTGCTGAAAGATATACCTCGTTGCACATATTGGCAATACGCTGATTTACAATGCCAAGTATCTTTCTGAAAACAGCCTGATCGTGATTTTCGGGAGTGATGGAAAATCCTGTTTCAAGAGTGATTATGACCATCGTACCGTCTATGACCATAATGCTGTCGAACATATTGGTAACGTCCTCAATGATTCGTTTTTCGATCTCTTTTTCTTTTTGAGATGTGATAGACGAAATATCGGGGCACATTTTCCCGATTATTTGTGAAGTGTAGGAAGCAAGACTGTCAAAGATAACGAATTTGTGGTCGGTAAAATTCTCCGCCGGATTTTCGGTAATTCCGGGCTTGATGTCCCATTCCACAAAGTTCTGCTTGTTGCCGTATTCGATACGGTTAAGGGTGTCAGCGTCCACCTTTTCCGATGCGCAGAGATAAAGAACGTAGTCGCAGGCGGCAAGATAAGTGGTAGCCCATCTGGATTTGCCGCTTGAAGCTCCGCCCGTTATCAGGATCGTTTTCGACATTTGATATCATTCCTTTCATATTGAATATGGGGAAAATCTGCTGTACGGTCAAAAAAGCAAATCTTTTTTCTTAAAATTACAATGTAATTGTAACATATTATCTTTCAATTGTAAATAGAAATTTTAAAAAATTTGCCGGCGTGTTGCAG
>CAMWRN010000084.1 GCA_947176675.1 uncultured Clostridia bacterium
CTGCTTCGAGAATTTTTATCATGTCATCTTTCTGAACAGGCGTGTTTTTGTATTTCCCCCGATAGCTTGTTCTGTTTTTTATAACTTCTAAAATATCCATAAATTCTCCTTATGCCTTATCTATTTTATGACCGAATGACTATAAATATAGAATTCCTCCTGACTTTGACGATACCCTTTCTCGCGCCTCTCAAACTGCTTGTCAAATTCCTCCGCATCCTTTTCGTCAAAATTATATGCGGGACTTTCACGGTACACCCATTTGCCGCCCGACAAAGCGCCCTGCTTCAGCTCTTTTACAAGCATTGCGCATGGGTACACATCATTATCCACTGAAACGTTATATTTTTTGCAGCTTTTAAAACCCAGCGAGATATAATTGCTTGGGTGTCCGAAAATCACAACTGCTTCATAGCCTGCTTCCGCAGCACGTTCAAATGAATATTCTATCAGCTTTTTTCCGTATCCCATGCGCTGAAATTCGGGGGCAATACATACCGGTCCGAAGGTCAATATTTCTTTTTCCTCACCGTTTGCGCCGATAAGCGCTGCTTTTGTGTACATAATATTTCCGATAACTTGACCGTCAAGCTCTGCAACTAAATCCAGCTCCGGAATAAAATCTTTGTGTCCGCGCAGGATATGCGCAAGATAATGCTCGTCACACCCCGGAAAATTCACGTCCCAAAAAGCGTCTCTTACGATTTTTTCAACGGTTTTATAGTCTTTTTCCGTTTCGTTTCTGATAATAAAATCACTCATTTAAACCTCTCAACTCTCGTATCTGCGAAATATTTCAACCATTTTTTTCAAATTTCACTTTTGTTTTGGGAAATTTTCGCTTAATTAGCTTCTATTTCCGCTGAAGTCTGATCAAGCTTCAGAACGCGGGAAATTCCCTTTTCCTGCATTGTAACGCCGTACATGACGTCCGCTTCGTCCATGCTTCCGCGTCGGTGCGTGACAAGAATAAACTGAGTGGTGTCGGTAAAATTTCTCAGATACTGGGCATATTTGACAACGTTTATGTCATCCAGAGCCGCCTCGATTTCGTCCAGAATACAGAAAGGCGCAGGCTTGATCTTAAGTATCGCGAAGTAAATTGCTATAGCCACAAACGCCTGCTCGCCGCCCGACAGAAGCGACAAACTTTTTATTACCTTGCCGGGAGGCGCAACATTTATTTCGATACCGGATTCAAGCACGTCCTCTGGGTCGGTAAGAGTCAGTTCCGCACGTCCGCCGCCAAAAAGCTCCACGAAAATTTCCTTGAAATTCTCGTTTATTTGATTGAAGCTTTCGCTGAACTGCCGTCTCATGTTGTCGGTCAGCTCCTCGATAAGCTGTTCAAGCTCACGCTTGGAGGTCTCCACATCGTCAAGCTGCCCACGCATAAAGGTGTACCGTTCGGAGACCTCCTTATACTCCTCTATCGCCGCAACGTTGACGTTTCCCAGTCCGCGTATCTTCTGCTTTACATCGTTCAGATCACGCTGAACCGTCAGCAGATCCTCTACGGGAACGGCTATCTCACGCGCTTCGGAAAGATACATTCCGTATTGCTCCTGCATATCGGAGATAATTCCGTCGTAATTGTTCTGCACTGCATTTTGGCGTTCCTCCAGCCTTGTCATTTCCCGGGAAAATTTTTCCCTTTCGTCAATAAGATTGCGTACTTTCACACGTCCCTCGTTGGACTTCTGTTCCATTTCTCTTCTTGCGGACTGTTCCTCTGAAATTTTCGCATTGATATCGGATACAGCGTCCGCGGCGTTTTCAAGCGAGGACTTACGCTCCTCGATAAGCTTTTCCTTTTCGGAAATAATTTTTTTCTGTTCCTCCAAGGCAACCGCAAGTCTTGCGGAATTGTCTCCCAATGCGGAAAACTGCTCCTCTAACTGCTTTATTTCCGTCAGAAGCGCGTCTTTGTCCTTGCTGCGTTCAAGCTGATACAGCTTCATTTCCGACAGTTTTTCAGAAAGCGTTTCCCGTTTCCCGCGTATTTCCGAACGCATTTCCTCGCTGTCCGCCGCAAGCTTTTCCAGTTCCGCTATCTCTTCCTCGCATTTCCGCAGATTTTCCTTCGCTTCCGCAGTATTTCTGTCGTTTTCCTCTATTCTTTCTGAGTACCGCTTTGCGCTCGCTTCCGCCGCTTCTATCTGCGACTCATTCTGCTCCAACAGAGACGTGATACGCTTTATTTCAGATTCAAAGCGTATCTTGTCCTCGCCTATCTCGCGAAGCTCGTCCTTTGCACCCTCAATATCGAAGCCAAGCTTGTCTGTCTCCGCCTGAAGCTTTTCCATACTCTGCTTGACTTCGCCGATACGCGCGGAAAGCTTGTTTTTCTCAGCTTCAAGCTTTTCTATATCGTTCTTTCTGGTCAGCACGCCGCTTGATCTTGCCGCCGAACCTCCGGTAAAGGAACCGCCCGCGTTTATAACCTGACCATCGAGAGTTACTATTTTGAACTTATAGCCGTACTTTTTCGCAATTACTGTAGCGTCGTCAATATCCTCCGCAATAACGATACGTCCCAAAAGGGAAGTGAACACGCCGCGAAGGTTTTCGTCGAAGCCCACAATGTCAACCGCCAAAGCCACAAATCCCGCGCAGTCCTCAAGACCGCGCTCGGCAAGACGGTTTCCCTTTACAGAGGTGACAGGAAGAAACGTAGCACGTCCTGCCTTTGACTCCTGCAAAAGGCGTATGCCTCGCTTTGCGGTATCCTCATTGTCCACCACAATGTTTTGCAGCGCACCGCCCAGAGCCGTTTCAATGGCAAGGCTATAGTTGCTCTCCACTTTTATAAGCTGCGCCACAGAGCCGTACACACCGCGGAGCTGTCCTGTTTTGGACGCTTTCAGCACCTGCTTTACCGAGTGTGCAAAGCCTTCCATACTGTTTTCAAGGTCGGTCAGCATTTTTATCCGCTGCTCCTTGTCGCGTATGGAAAAGCTGATGTCCTCGAACTCTTTTTTAGTCAAAGCAAGCTTTTCCGCACGTCCCGAATAAAGCTTTGTAAGACCCGAAACTCGGTTGTTGACTTCTCCCGATTTTTCCTCCAGCATTCGCACGCCGTCTTCGGTCTCGCGCTTTTCCGCGGAAAGCTGCTCGCCGTTCTCGCGGAGCTGCTCCTCCTGTTCGCGGCACCGTTTAAGCTGTTCCGCAAGCTCGGTTTTTCCGGAATCTCCCGATGTAACTGTAATTTTAAGCTCCGACTGCCTGATATAAAGCTTGCCAAGAGCACCGTTCACGTCGGAAAACTTGCTGTCGAAGCTTTCCTGCTCTTGTGAAAGCTTGTTCATTTCCTCGCTTGCGGATTTGTACTTTTCCTCGGTTTCGGCAATGTCAGTCTCTGCTTTAGCGACTAAAGCAAGCTTTTCCTCAATGATACGGCGGTTTTCCTCCCCCGAATTTTCCGCAGTCTGCTGCTGCTTTTCAATGTCGGCAATTGTTTCCCTGCAGTGGGAAATGTCGTTCTCAAAAACTGCGATATCCGAATGAAGCTGCGTGTTGGACTTCTCTGCTTCAAGAATTTTCGCGCGCATTTCCTCTATTCTCAGCGATGAGGATTCCATTTTGGTCTGCAAATCTTCTGCTTCAGCTTCGAGACGGGAAATATCCGCCTCCACAGCGTCGTACTCGCCTTTATTTATAAGTATCTTGTCGGAAATCTCTTCTAAACGCACTTTCAAATCATCAAGCTGCTTGACCCAGACAGCTATTTCCAAGGATTTTTTTCTGTCCGACAGTTCAAGAAATTTCGCCGCCTTTTCAGACTGTATACGCAACGGTTCAACGCGGCTTTCAAGCTCTCCCATAATATCGTTGAGGCGCAGAATGTTTTCCTGAGCCGCTGAAAGACGTCTTTCCGCCTCGGCTTTCTTGTAGCGGAATTTGGAAATTCCAGCCGCTTCCTCAAAAATTTCCCTGCGTTCGCCCGACTTTGCGGACACTATTTCCGCAACTCTGCCCTGTCCGATTATTGCGTATCCTTCCCTGCCGAGACCCGTATCCATAAAAAGCTCGTAGATATCCTTCAAACGTACCTGTGAGCCGTTTATCATGTACTCGCTTTCACCGCTGCGGTAAAGCTTTCTCGTCACCGATACCATGTCCGCAGGAACCTGCAGCAGACCGCGGTTGTTTACTATGTTCAGTGTAACCTGCGCAAAACCCATAGGCTTGCGCTGTGTAGTTCCCGCAAAAATAACGTCCTCCATTTTGCCGCCGCGGAGCGTTTTCGAGGACTGCTCTCCCAGCACCCACCGCACAGCGTCGCCGATGTTGGACTTTCCGCTGCCATTGGGCCCCACGACAGCCGTCAGACCCTTGTGGAAGTCCAGCTTTATCTTATCAGGGAATGATTTAAACCCCTGCATTTCAAGTGATTCCAGATACATTTTTTCAATTCCTTTTTATGATTATCTCACGATTTTTCAAATTTTCGTCCGTTAAAATATTTATGGAAATTTCCTTTTCGGAAAAATATTCTATATTGCATTTTTTCTGCCCCATTGCCTTGCTTACTGCATTCGGAGAAACACAGACCGTGTAGCTTCCGCCCTTTTCCGTGTGACGCTCTATCTCCCTGCGAAACAATATCCCCTCGCATATCTCGCGGAAAGCGGGGTGGTAGAAGCCGCCTAAAATGTCCGCTTCAACTGTTTCCGAAGCGTGCAGACCAAGCTTTATTACGCGTATACCGGTCGTCTCAAACATTTTCAGCATATCCGCGCACATTTCAGTTGCGGTATCGAAGCTGTATGGTATATAGTCCCCGTTTTGGAAAAGCTCTCCAAGCCGAGTATTTTTAAGTATCACAACAGGGTACAGCCTTGCTGTCTTCGGAGAAAGAGCGATGATTTTCCTCGCCGTGTTCATATCCTTTTCGGGTGTAGAACGGTACAGACCTATCATCATCTGCAAGCCAAGCTCAAAGCCACGCTCTTTTATCATTTGGGAAGCTTTCTCCACCTGCGCTGAGGTGTGCCCTCTGCCGTTTGCAGAAAGAACTCCGTCGTCCATTGACTGCGCGCCAAGCTCTATCGACGTAACGCCATAGCTTTCCAGTATATCCAGTATTTCCCTGTCTATGCAGTCGGGTCTTGTGGAACAGCGTATGCCGCGGACTTTCCCGCTTTTCACAAAAGGCCGAGCCGTTTCAAGAAGCGATATCATATAGCTTCTGTCCACAGCGGTAAAGCTTCCGCCGAAAAAAGCTATCTCGGAATCGCCGTCGGGAAGTTTTTCACAGGCGGCTTCGAGAGTGCGCCGTACCTCATCGGCTGACGGCGCAGCGGCAGTGCTGCTTATCGACCGCTGATTGCAGAATGAACAGGTGTGGGGACACCCCATATGGGGTATAAAGACCGCAATATTGCTGTGCCTGTGCTTAGTTTGTTTCGCCGCGCCCATTATTCCTTATAACCCATAAGCCGCAGAGCTTCGCGGGCGGCAGCCTGTTCAGCCTGCTTTTTGCTGTGACCCTCGCCTGTGCCGATAACATTGCTGTTAAGCCGCACCTGTATTACGAATTTGCGGTCGTGGTCTGGACCTGTCTGGTCAGCAAGGACGTATTCCACACGCTCCTCAGGATTTTTTTGTATTATCTCCTGAAGCATAGTCTTGTAGTCGTGAAGCGACTTTGAACTGTTGGCTTCAAGATTTTTCGGAATAAATGACAGCACGTATTTTTCCGCTTCTTCCATGCCGCCGTCAAGAAAAACCGCTGCAATTACTGCCTCAAAAGCGTCGGAAACTATAGACGGACGCGTTCTGCCGCCGCTGTTTTCCTCGCCCTTTCCCAGCAGGATATGCTTGCCTAAATCGATTTTTTTCGAGAACTCGAACAGAGCCTTTTCGCATACAAGCGACGCTCTTATCTTGGTAAGTTCACCCTCAGGCAGATGCTTGAAGTGAGTGAAAAGGTGCTTTGACACAACGATGGAAAGCACGCTGTCTCCTAAAAATTCAAGCCGCTCATTGGAGTTCCGACCCCGCTTTACCTCGTTTGCATAGGACGAGTGGGAAAGCGCTTCGTGCAGAAGCTCCTTGTTTTTAAAGGTATAGCCGATCTTTTTTTCAAATTCAGTGAAGTCCATTTTTATACTCCTTGAAACAACTTACCCGCTCCTTTAGGGGATTTGGGCAAAGAAAATGCTTACAATTTTTATAATTAGGGGCTTTTCCCTCTATTTAGCTTCCGCTTCGCTTTTGCTCTTTTTTTCAAGAGATGTGAGGGAGCTTGTTATTTCATCGATGACTTTTCCCTCAACGCAGTTTTTCGCCTGACGTATAGCATTGTAAAAAGCCGTTCCGTTGGACGAACCATGCGCTTTAATAACGGGTTTGGAAATTCCCAAAAGCACCGCACCGCCAACCTCGGTATAGTCCATCTTTTTCTTGAAAGCCTTGATTTTTTTCATTATCATAAGTGCGGCGATCTTTCCGCCGAAGCTTGTCATGAGCATATCTTTAAGAGTATGGCTGAAAAACGAGCCCATACCCTCGTAAAGCTTCAGCAGGACATTCCCGGTAAAGCCGTCGGAGACTACAACTTCGCAGACGCCAAACGGAATTTCCCTTGCTTCAAGGTTACCGTAAAAGCTTACAGGAGCGGTCTTGAACTGCTTGTATGCTTCAAGCTCCAGCTCTCTGCCCTTAGTGTCCTCCGAACCGACGTTGACAAGTCCCACTTTTGGAGACTTAACGCCCATGACCTTGCTCATATAGCAGCTCCCCATAATGCCGAACTGCACCAGCATTTCTGGACGGCAATCCACGTTTGCGCCGCCGTCAACAAGTATCATATGTCCCTTTTCGGTAGGCATGATAGGCGCAAGAGCCGCACGTTTTACGCCCTTGATACGCTTTGCAATAAAGGTTGCGCCGACAACAAGCGCGCCGGTGCTGCCTGCGGAAACGAAAGCGTCCCCCTTGCCGTCGGCGAGTGCTTTAAGTCCCACCGCCATAGAGCAATCGGACTTGTCCTTAATTACCATGGTGGGTTCTTCGTGAATGTCAATAACCGATTCGGTATGTATTATTGATATTTTATCGAGAGATATTCCGTTTTTTTCGGCGGTTTCCCTGATAATTTTTTCATTTCCCGTGAGTATGACCTCAACGTCAAGCTTTTGTACAGCTTCCGCCGCGCCTTTCAGGACTTCCAATGGGGCGTTGTCCCCGCCGAATGCGTCTACTATTATTTTCATGGGTTTATCTTCCTTTCTTTTGAGCATATGATATATTATGTAAATCAAAATTCAATGATATGATTATTATGAACATTTAACTGATAACAATGCTTTTACATCGTCAAAATGTTCATTGCACGTAATACGATACTGTATCCACCCTCCGTCGCCGCAGGGATACTTGTTGTCTATATATTCCCGCGTATATTTTTGAAGCTTATCATAAACAGTTTTATATTGCTTATCAGACAGCCTCATCATAACGGTGAAAGAATTATTTTCTGCAAAAACATTGCAAATAAGCTTGTTTTTCTTTTTATGAGCAATTCCCCAGCCGTAATTATTGCCGTAAGGGAAAACAACCTTTTGCTCGGTATTAAATGAAGAAGACAGCCATTCATTAAGCAAAGAAAACCTTTCCGAATTCTCACCGCAAAATTTTGTCATTTCTTCTACGGTAGGTACTGTCTGTTTATTCAGCATTCTTTCATACATTATGATTCCTCCGCAAATTTCGATTTATCGTGCCATATACTCCTCAAACGCTTTCAACGCTCTGTCCGCAACAGCCTGATACCGTTCCTGCTTGTCCCTTATGCGGACGCCAATGTCTGGAAGTATTCCCATATTCGCACCCATTGGCTGGAAGTTTTCCACTGTCTCGTCGGAAATATACCTTGCAAGTCCGCCTATCATAGTCTCTCTCGGCAGGACTAAAGTTTCAAGTCCACTAAGCCGTCTCGCCATGTTCAGACCCGCCATTATACCGCTTGCGGCGGACTCCATGTACCCCTCCACACCTGTTATCTGTCCCGCGAAAAACAGGTCGGGACGTGTCCGCAAAGAGAAATCGCCGTTCAGGACTTTGGGCGAATTTATAAACGAGTTGCGGTGCATAACGCCATACCGCACAAATTCGGCATTTGCAAGCCCGGGTATCATGGAGAAAACCCGCTTCTGCTCGCCGAATTTCAGATTTGTCTGAAAACCCACAATGTTGTAGAGCGTACCCATACTGTTCTCCTTGCGGAGCTGAACCACGGCATATGGACGTTTTCCCGTGACAGGGTCGGAAAGACCAACAGGCTTCATTGCCCCGTAGCGCATTGTGTCCTCGCCTCGCTTTGCAAGGACCTCTATCGGCATACAGCCCTCGTAAACGGTAAAATCGTCCCTGCCGTTCGGCTTGTCAAAATCGTGAAGCGGTGCAGATTCGGCGTTTTTTAATTCCTGCCAGAAAACGGTGTACTCCTCTTTGGTAAAGGGACAGTTTATATAGTCGTCATCGCCCCTGCCGTAACGTGCCGCAAAGAAAATTCTTTCCTTGTCAAGGGACTCATAAGTAACAATTGGAGCAGCCGCATCGTGGAAGCTAAGATACCCTCCGCAGAGCTTTTCGATATTTTCCGCAAGTCCGCCTCTTGTGAGGGGACCCGTGGCGATTATAACATTTCCATCGGGTATCTCCGAGACCTCGCCGCACTTGACGGTTATTCGTGGTTCGGACATGATTTTTTCCGTGACAAGGTCGGAAAATTTTTCCCTGTCAACGGCAAGCGCGCCGCC
>CAMWRN010000085.1 GCA_947176675.1 uncultured Clostridia bacterium
CGGGCTTTTGGGTATACCTACATGTATCCAGGGGAAGCACCGGAAAATCAATAAGTTTTTTTTCGCTAACCTTTTTACGGTGTGCCTGTCCATTGCCTTTCATGCGCTGAGCTACAATTCGTCGTCGGGTTCTGGGGACGCGCTGGCTTACGATTCGCTTAAAATTTCCAAAATGGAGTGCGAGTTTGAGAGGTACGAATCAAATCAGCTTATCATATACCGTGTTTGCAGCGGGCTTTCAACCCTGTGCGCAGGCTTCGCTCTTTTTATCGGACACAGGATCGCTTACGGAACAGACCTGATCATGTGTGCAGCACAAATTTTGGTGTTGTCTTCACTGCATGAGGTGTACGCTTCGGAGCGGCAGAGTGGTCAGAAAAGCAATATTGGTGCGAAGCTTATCGGGTGTTTCGGGGAAAGTTTAGCTTTTCTGAAACAGGTAGGAAAAGCCATGGGGATAATGATGTGCAATTCTCTTGTGGGCGCGGTGGATATCCTGCTGCTGTTTTTCATGCAGGCAAAGCTTCCCGAAAAAGGCATTCCTCAGTGGGGACTGGGTTTTGCACTGCTTTTTATGGAAATGGGCGGCGTTGTCGGGTCTAAGCTGATATTGAAGCTTCCAAAGCTTAGCTATAAACAGGTGTATGCCGTATCGGCAGTTCTTGTACTGATAGGTTTTCTGGCGGAACATTCGCCGTTGTATCCTGTCATGGCTATAGGAGGATTTATTGCGGCGGTCGGTGATGACGCGTTACAGGTGCGCACAAACGCCATTCTTCAGGATATGTTCCCATCGGAACAGCGGGCAACGCTTACTTCCGTGGAGTCATTTACTTTTTCCCTTATTATGATAGCGCTGTCGCCGCTTGCAGGATTTGTTTTTACGTATTGGTGATAAGTCATTTTTAAGCGTATAACACAAAAACGTCCCGAACATTACCGATCGGGACGTTTATTTTTTGCATTGACAAATAATAAATAAATTTTTTTCGGGCAATATATTTCCGTACAAATAATCGTTCGGGAGAATGTGCTATGAAAAATTTTGACTTGTTCGGGAAAAACAAAAGCTATTCATCGTCATCGGTACGAAAAATTGCTTTATTGTTTTCGGTGACGTTCTGTGTACTTCTTTGCCTTTGGTTAGCAGACAGAAACTACGCCGCAGAAAGCGCAGACGCAAAAAGCGCTGTCACTTTATCGAAAGAGGATACTGAACTGTCCGTACCTGAGATCGTAAAAAAAGCCAAGCCCTCAGTGGTGGGGATATCCTCCGTGTTCGGTGAAAATTCTATTGGTACGGGAACGGGCATAATCATTTCGCCAAACGGCTATATTGTTACAAACGCCCATGTGGTGCAGAATTTGTCCGACGGAAAGCGTATTCCTGCGGAAAACGTGACCGTCGTTCTTGCGGACAAGACCGAATATCCTGCCCAAATTATCGGAGCGGACAGCCGCACCGACCTTGCGGTGGTGAAGATAAACGGCGGGGAAAAGAATTTCTCCGCAGCGGAATTTGGTGACAGCGGAAAGCTTGTCGAGGGAGAGCTTGCGGTAGCGATCGGGAATCCTCTCGGCTTCGAGCTTTACGGTTCGATTACCTGTGGTATAATCAGCGCGCTTGACCGCACCATCACAATTGACGAGTACGAGATGACTCTTATTCAGACCGATGCAGCCATCAATCCCGGCAACAGCGGCGGACCTTTGCTCAACCGCTTCGGACAAGTAGTGGGGATAAATTCCAGCAAGATAATATCCGATTATGCCGAGGGACTTGGCTTTGCCATACCTATAAGCTCCGCGGAGCCTGTTATCGAGGATTTGATTCAAAACGGATATGTTACAGGCAGACCGCGCATAGGCATAAGCGGCGAGGATATTGGCGAAGAAAACGCACGATACTACGATCTGCCGGAGGGTGTTTATGTTAGGTTTATCGAGAAAAATTCAGCGGCTGACGCGGCGGGACTTGCAGTCGGAGATATAATCGTTGCTGCCGAGGGAGAGATCGTCAGGACAATGGCGGAGCTGAACAAGGTTAAGGAGCGTTTCGGTTCGGGTGACGAAATGACAGTGACGGTTTTCCGCGGTGCGGAAAAAATTGACATAAAGCTTGTCCTGAGTGAGGAAAACGGTCACGAGGCAATGTAGATCTCGGACAAGACTTTTTCTTTGAAAACAAAGGTCAGCTCGGTAATGCCGCCGTCGTAAAAGCTGTGGGTAAATGTTGTTTCTTCGCTGCCGTAAACTCTGTTTGCAATTCCGACGATATCGGGAATATCATCGGGTCTTGCTCCGAACCCTACGCTGTATACAGAAAAGTCCGCAGGAGCTGTTTCACGTCTGAAACACAGTGCAGTAATGACAGTGCGGTCATCTTCGGTAATTGCAGTCGCTTGGGCATAAGAACCGTCGGGAAAGATCAGATTTCCGTCCGAAAGGATAAGATCGGGATTTTCGTCAAGAATGAGCGGCAGCGGACGTTTTTTTTCGCAGTAAAAAATGCTGTCCAGAAGCTCGCCTCCATCCCAGCCGCGGACGAGAAGATAGGGACTTACTGTTGTGGTTTCGGTGGGTTCCGAGATTTCCACGAGAGTTTCGGGCGAGGTGTTTGTGCAGCTTGAGAGCAATATTGTAAATGCCGCCGATGTCAAAGCAGCGGCAATTTTTATTTTCATGTCAAGCCTCCTTTCCTGAGTACGGTAGATATTATACTACAGCTTATTTGGTTTGTCAATTTAAATATGCTTAGAGGATTTGTGAAGGCTTGTCCGTTAGTTTGAACGTCCCAATCGTTTCAGTTTTGTTTTGCTTCCCGAGCTTCCCTCAGTCTGCGGAGTTCGGCGTTAATGGTAATTCTTTTGGCACACTCAATTAGCGCCTGTTGGCGTTTACGCATTTCCTCCGGTGATATACCGGCGTATGCGTCGTCGTGTATGCGAACTGTTGCGCCGTTTGACGCTTTCATTTCCAGTACGACAGCCATAAAAACACCTCCTTTTTGAATTGTATGCGGGGTGCGGATTGTCCTATTTCATTGATAACTTTTAGAATTCTTCCGTAATGTGTTAAACCGCGTTTTTTGCGGCAATAATCTCCCAAGGTGTACCATATGATCACTTCTTTCTTTACACAAAATTTATGTCATATTCTATACTAAAGCAAATGTAATATATTGACAGATACACTGAAATGTGATATAATATAAACGCTGCATAAGCTTCTGAAATTTTGAATTTTATAGACTTGCTTCGTTGTACCTGTCAATTGTTATTGTGGTATGGTTACATAACAATTCTCAAATTGACCGGAGTCTTAAGAGAAAATAACCCCCAAATTATTTGACAGCTTTCTGAAAAAATAAGTTCACGTTTATGCCGAAATGCGTTCGATTTGACAGAAATCCGAATAAAAGCGTTGACAGATTAGGCTGGAGAACCCCCACGAAAGGAGCCGAGCCATGCCCTATGCAATATACCTAAGAAAATCCCGCGCCGACATGGAAGCGGAACAGAGCGGCGCAGGCGAGACACTTGCACGCCATGAAAAGACATTGCTTGACCTTGCTCACAAAATGGAGCTGCCCATCGTAGAGATATATCGTGAGATCGTTTCCGGTGAAACTATCGACGCGCGCCCCGAGGTGCGCAGACTTCTTTCTGAGGTGGAAAACGGTGCATATGACGGCGTTCTCGTTATGGACGCGGATCGTCTGGCCCGCGGCGATACTGTAGATCAAGGAATTATATCCCGAGCTTTTCGCCTGTCCGGAACAAAAATAATCACTCCCCGCAAGACTTATGATCCCAACAGCGAATTCGACGAGGAGTATTTTGAATTCGAGCTTTTTATGGCGCGTCGGGAATACAAGATCATCAACCGCCGCATACAGCGCGGACGCATTGCTTCCGTGAACGAGGGACGTTTTATCGGTTCGATTCCGCCTTATGGTTACGATAAAGTGAAGATTCAAAACGGAAAGGGATACACATTAAAACCGAACAGCGAGTCGGACACTGTAAAATACATTTTCGACCGTTATATCGCCGGAAACGGTGCAAGCGTTATTGCAAACAGTCTTGACGACATGGGTGTTCCTACGCGCAGCGGCAATCCGTGGAGCAAAGCAACGATTACGGATATACTGAAAAATCCCGTTTACACAGGAAAGATACGTTGGTCGCACCGAAAGGACATAAAGCAGTCGGTAAACGGTCAGATCGTTACGGTACGCAAAAATAACGGCGACTGCATTCTGGTGGACGGACTTCACGAGGCTATAATCTCTACCGACGATTTTGAAGCGGCACAAGTACGGCTTTCGGAAAATAAAAAGAAACCCGTGCGGGCTTCGGACGTTCTGCAAAATCCTTTTACGGGACTCATATACTGCGGAAAATGCGGGGCGAAAATGACAAGGCTCGGCAGGAATGTCCGCAACAAATATGATACGATAAAATGCACAAACCGCAAATGCGACTGTGTTTCCGCGCCGATCTTCCTTGTGGAACAGTCTGTACTTGATTCCATGCGGAAATGGCTTTCCGGGTACATATATCGCATAAATCAACAGGATCTGTCTCGTGACGAAACGGATAACAATGCAGAAAAGAAAATTGCGGAGCTGACCGAAGAACTGAAAAAAATCGACGTACAAGTCAACAGCACATACGACCTGTTAGAGCAAAAGGTATACACTGTGGAAGTATTTATGCAGCGGAACAAGGCTTTGACAGAACGCAGGAATAAAATCGAAAACCGCATATCTTGCCTGAGGCAGTCTCTTATAACAATACAGAATGAACGAATCGCACGGCAGGAGATTATCCCGCACATACGATATGTTATCACAGCATATAAGGATTGTACTACGGCTGAGGAAAAGAATGCTTTGCTCAAATCGGCGCTTAACCGTATCGAGTACAGCAAGTGCGAGCCAAACAGGCGTGGGCATCTGGATAATGCAAATTTTACGGTAGATGTTTTCCCGAAAGTATCCGATGATATATCTTGAGCATTGCCTATATCTTAAATGTCCATATACATACGGTCCACCGATGGCAGTAGCCCCTTTGCCGAGCGTAAGGCGGGTTCTTGATTATGCACTGACAGAGATACCTGCGGATAAAATTTTCCTCGGTATTCCCAATTACGGTTACAACTGGAAACTGCCTTATGAAAAGGGAGTTTCCGCCGCTGTTACATTGGGCAATCTTACAGCGGTAAATCTTGCGATCGGAAACAATGCGGAAATACTTTTTGACGAGCTTTCTCAAAGCCCATATTTTTACTACACTGATTCCGAAGGCGCAGAGCGTGTGGTGTGGTTTGAGGATGTCCGAAGCCTTAGTGGAAAATTCTCGCTTGTCTCGGAAAAATCACTCCGTGGCTGCGGTTACTGGAATCTGATGAGACCTTTTCCGCAGAATTTTCTTCTTTTAAACAGTATGTTCAACATTATAAAGGTATACAACAAATGATATGAGAAAGCGGCAATACATGGCTGGTATTGCCGCTTTCTTAAAATATTGGCTTTTTTTGCATAAAGGTATTGAAAAAAACGGAAAACAGTGGTACAATATTAATGTATTTTTCTTGGAAAGGAACGGTTCAGCCAATGGACGTTATTTATTCAATGGGAGCGCTGATAAACAGTATCCTGCCGATCGAATTCTGGGACGTTATCGACATCGCCGTACTTACAGTGCTGATCTATAAAGGCTTTACCATCGTCAAGGAAACGCGTGCAGGCGGTCTTATCAGAGGTCTTATACTTATCCTTATCGCATATGCAATTATGAGCGCGGTGGGAATGAACGCTATGGCATATATACTGAAAAACGTTTTCAGCGCGGGACTGCTTGCGCTGGTGGTCCTTTTTCAGCCTGAGCTTCGCCGTTCTCTGGAAAAAATGGGACATACAAAGGTGTCGAAGCTTTCTGTATTTTCCTCGCTTACAGCCGATTCGGACGACGTTCTTGCAGCTAAGTGGAGCACCGCCATCGAAGCTATCTGCGACGCCTGCGAGGATCTGTCCTCCACTACCACGGGTGCGCTTATCGTTGTCGAGCAGGACTCAAAGCTGGGTGAGCAGATAGACACGGGTACGGTACTTAACGCCGCTCCGTCAAAGGAACTTTTCGGAAATATCTTTTACCCCAAAACTCCGCTTCATGACGGCGCGGTAATAATGCGGGACGGCATGATCCTTGCGGCTGCGTGTTTTCTTCCGAAGCCTCAAAAGGAAGAAACCATTAATAAGGCTCTCGGTTCGAGACACCGTGCAGCTATCGGAATGAGCGAGAATTCCGACGCGCTGATAATCGTTGTATCTGAGGAAACGGGAACTATTTCCGTTGCGGAAAATGGCGATCTGACGAGAGGCTACACCAGAGACAGCCTTAAAAAGCTGCTGCGGACAAAGCTTCTTCCCGAAAAAAACGTTAAACAGAAACCCTCGGGGCACGGTAAGTCCAATGGAGACGGAGACGGAAAAGGCTCTGTTTTCGGGGTGTTCAGAAAAAAGAAATTTACCGATAAAATATAATTCGCCGCAGAAAGGAGACCGTAAATATGAGCGTACTGGAAATACCAAGTAATATTGTAAAAAAGGTCGGCATATTTTTTTCAAGACTCTTTGAAAAGGACGTTGTGGTAAAGATCACATCTTTGGCGGCGGCAATAGTAATATGGTTCGTTATTTCGGTCAGCGCGTACCCGACAATGAAAAAACCCGTATACAGCATTCCCGTTCAGATAGCTCTTGAGGGAACATACGCCGATTCAAACGGACTTCAGGCTATGTCTATATCAGCAGAAACGGTAAATATTGTCGTTGAAGGCAAGCGTGAGCAGGTGGGAAATCTTACGGCAGATGAACTTATCGCAGTAGCTTCTGCGGAAAACGTTATGTACGCTATGGAATACAATCTGCCGCTTGAAATAATATGCTCGTCCGGAAAAGAATTTGAAGTTGAAAGCATAGAGCCGTCCTCCGTTACGGTGGACTTTGACGAGATAATCTCAAAAGAGATCGTGCTTACCCCGGAGCTTTCGGGAATATCTGCCGCAGACGGTTACTTCATTGACGGCGAGGACAGCGTGATCGTGGTGCCGAATATCGTTACGGTAACGGGTCCGGCCGAAATAGTCAAAAACGTAACAAAGGCTTCAGCAGTCGTAAGCGAGGACGCTTCCCTGACAAAAACAGAGGACTTCAAAACGAGCGCAATCAAGCTCTATCGCGGCAACGCTGTTGTATCAGACGAAGATAAGGAAAGACTTTCTTTTGACAAAACAGATTTTACGGTACATGTGCCGGTATTCGGAAGGAAAACAGTAAAGCTTAACGTGCGCATTACAAATGCTCCGGACGGTTTTGACACAAATAAATTTATGGAGCAGCTTGAACTGTCAGTGGACGAAATAGAAGTCGCCGTTCCCAACGAGCTTGTGAACGATAATGAAACCGAGATACTTGATATCGGCGTGATAGATATGCGCGAGGTGGATATCGGAAAGGAGTTCACATTTGCTGTGGACAGCTTCCTGCCCGATGGTTATCTCGATAAGAATGAAATAGGTACAGTTACTGTAAAATGTCCTTCCGAGGGACTTGTAAGACGAGCTATACACATTACAAACCCGTCTATACAGCTTGTAAATGTTCCGAGCAGGTATGATTTCAGGATAGTTACTTCAGGAGTAACGCCTATATTTATAGGCCCCGAAGAGTCTATGGAAAAACTCACTTATATTGATATAATCGCACAAGTGGATATGCTGAACGGTCTTAATGTTGAAGAGGGCGAAAGCTATCTGAAGCTGCCCGTTACGTTCAGTATACCTGCGTTTGACGACGTCTGGTGCATCGGCACAGAGGACGGTGCGCTGTCTCCGCGGGTTACGGTTCAGGTCACGGCTAAGGAATAGGAGGACAACTGTGGCGGTAATAATTTCTCGTATAAAAACGCCTGTAACGGCAGGGCGTGAGGAAATAATTTCAGCAGCATTGAAAAAGGCGGGACTTGCTCCCGCCTCTGTTTTGAAGTGTGAGGTCAGAAAAACCTCTCTCGACGCCCGCGACAACAGCCGCATATGTCTTGTTTCCTCGATTTGGGCGGAGCTTGGGGACGAAGCTGCCGAGCTTCGTTTGTGCGAAAGAAAAGATTTCTGCGACCATGTGTCCTACGGAACAGATGCGGCGGAAAAGCTTCTTCCGGAAAAAAATTCTGCAAATAAGAATAAAAAAGTCGTTATAGCAGGCTTCGGTCCTGCGGGGATATTTGCCGCTCTCACGCTGGCGGAATACGGCTTTGAGCCTATAGTTGCCGAGCGGGGCGGGGACGTTGACGAGCGTACTGACGCAGTGCATGGATTCTGGAACGGCGGGGAGCTTGACACATCTACGAACGTCCAGTTCGGCGAGGGAGGCGCGGGAACTTTTTCCGATGGAAAGCTGACTACACGTATCAGTGACCCGCTTTGCAGATATGTTCTGGAAAAATTTGCCGAGCATGGTGCGCCCGAGGAAATTCTCTGCAAAGCAAAGCCTCATATCGGAACGGATAAGCTTCGAGGCGTGATTAAAAATCTTCGGGAGAGAATTGTCTCTCTGGGCGGACAGGTGCGTTTCCACACGGCTTTAACGGATTTTTCTTCGGAAAACGGACAAATTAAGTCCGTAACCTTGAACGGCAGCGAGGAGATGCCATGCGACGCGCTTATCCTCGCGGTGGGACAC
>CAMWRN010000086.1 GCA_947176675.1 uncultured Clostridia bacterium
TGTTCATCTTCGGTCAGCTCCTTTTCCATTCCGTCGTACACCCGTCAATCGTCATTTCCGTTTTCTTAACGGGAACTCCGCGCTTTTCCGAAAAGAAACGAACTTCCTTTTCCGTTTTCGATGAAATATCCGCCGCGATAAAAACCGCACGAGCCTTTCCTCCGTCCAGAGCCTCTTTCATGGGGTCGAACCCCATAGCAAGCTGCCCCGCCTTTCGGCATATAGTGAGCAGTCCGAATAAGTCCCGCACTTTGTGCGAGTCGTTAAGACTTCCCTGATTGTTCATCTTCGGTCAGCTCCTTTTCCATTCCGTCGTACACCTCATCGGAAATACGGCAGGAAAACGCTTTTTCAAATCTTCTTGACTTTCTCGCTTTTCCGAAGCATTCCGTACTGCGGCAGATATAGGCTCCCCTGCCCGATTTTTTTCCGGTCAGGTCGATGGAAACACTTCCGTCGGGAGCCTTGACCGCTCTGATAAGCTCTTTTTTAGGCTTCATTTCTCCGCAGCCAAGACACATCCTCATAGGTATTTTCTTAGTTACCGCCATTGCATCACGACCTTATTCCACAGGAGTTTCGGGTTTAATGTCGATCTTGTAGCCCGTGAGCCTTGCCGCAAGCTTTGCGTTCTGCCCCCTGTTGCCTATGGCAAGTGAAAGCTGGCTGTTGGGAACTACCACCGTACAGGTTTTCTGCTCGCCCTCTTCAACCGTAACGCTTACCACGTCCGCGGGAGAAAGCGCGTGAGCGATAAACACCGCAGGATCCTCGTCGTAGACGATAATGTCGATCTTTTCGCCGCAAAGCTCGTTTACAATATTTCCTATACGACTGTGCTTCGGACCTATGCACGCTCCCACAGGATCTACGTTCTTATCCTTTGACCAAACGGCAATCTTGGTTCGCGAACCCGCCTCGCGGGATATCGCCTTTACTTCCACCGTACCGTCGTATATTTCTGGAATTTCCAGTTCAAAAAGGCGCTTTACAAGGTCCTTGTGAGTTCTGGACACCTTTAACATAGGTCTCCTGTCGGGATTGATGATGTCCACCAGATACAGCTTTACGATGTCGCCCTCTTTAAGGACTTCACCCGGTATCTGCTCGTTTTTGAATAAGTACACCTCGTTCTTGTCGATCGCAAGGGTAGCGTTTCCGCTTTCGGGTTCGATCCTGAGAACGGTGGCGGAGACTGCCTCGTGTATTTTGTCGCTGAACTGGCTGATGTACTTTTCCCTCTCGAAGCCTTTAAGCTCCGTTCTGATCGCCTGCTTTGCGTTCTGAGCTGCTACGCGTCCGAACTTTGCCGTTGAAAGCTTGAACGGAACAACGTCACCCACCGCCGCGTTTTTGGAGCAGACCGCTCTTGCTTCGTCAATGTGTATCTCGCTCATATCAAGCGGTTCATCGTCCACAACCGTTCTCATCAGCGTTACCTCAAACACTTTTTTGTCGGGATCGATCTCCACATTGAAGTTCTCACAATAGGGATACTCCTTTTTGACCGCCCTTGAAATACCCAGCTTTATTTTTTCCGTGAGAAGCTCCATAGGTATGCCGTTTTCCAGCGCAAGCTTTTCCAGCGCCTCAAAAAATTCCTTGTTCATTTTTGCGAATTCCTCCTGATCAGAAAATAAAAATATATAAATTATTCATCATCTTTAAAAAGCTCGTCGGGATCGTCGTCAAAAAGACGTATAAAGGCAGTGTCGGAAATTTTTATCTCCATGTCCCCTTCCTCGGTGACTACCGAAACGGTATCCTTAGTATATCCTTTAAGAATTGCTATAAACTCCTTTTTGCCGTCGTTCTCGCGTATATAGCGTATCCTTACGGGACATTCCAGGAACTCTTCAAAATGTTCGGGACGTCTCAGCTCCCTTCCCAACCCCGGAGAGCCTACCTCAAGCATATAGTTCTGCTCGATGGGGTCAGCATCGTCAAGAGCCTTTGAAAGCGGACGGGTCATATTTTCGCAGTCGTCCATATCCACCGCGCCGTCCTGCTTGTCGATAAAGACTCTCAGGTACCACATCGCACCCTCCTTTTCAAAGACAACGTCCCAGATCTTAAGCCCCAGACCGTCGGCAATAGGCTTGGCGATATCATATACCGCGGCGGCGGTATTTCCGCCTTTTTTTCCTGCCATTGAATCAATCCTTTCAATATCCGCATACAGCACAAAAGACCGGAGCTTTCCGGTCTTTTGTGAATCTTAATATTATGATGTTAATTATTATAGCACACTTTTTCCAAAAATGCAAGAGTTTTTTTTGAAAAAAATGAGTTTAATTTTGCTCTTATTACGTCAAAATGAGCATTTTTAGTGAAAAAACTTGAAAATCAGAGAGAGATATGCTATAATATATTCGTGTGTTTTTCAGAAGCAAACCGCTTCCGAATATGACGCTTTTTATAATATCAGTATACTATGAATAAAATATTTTAAGAGGTATTTTTAATGAACGAAAATATATTAACAACATCGGACGAAAAAACAACCCGTTCGCTGTCAAATATTCTGCTGCTGTGTATAGGACTTTTCGGCGTTGTCCTCATACTCAACGAACTGGATGTCTTTATCATCAACAAATCCGCTTTCAGAATCATTGCCGCCGCATTCGCGGTAATAATGGCTTTCCCGAAGGCGATGCTCCTTATACGCGGAAAATATGAAAATTGGATGAAATACGCGGTTATCCTGTGTTCTTCAATAGCCCTGTGTCTTGCTTACAGTGTGCTTACCTTTCATATGGTCATACCTTTGGTTTTTCCGCTGGTACTGTCAATAATGTACTTCGATAACAAACTGACAATATTTGCCGCTGTCGAGACCGCTGTTTTCATTACTGCTGCACACTTTCTCAGCGCGGCTCTTCTTGTAGTCCAGGACGACCCGCTCCGTACTCTTCCTCAGATACTGATCTACGGACTTCTTCCGAGACTTATTATATTCTTTGCGTTCTCCGTGGTATGCATTATCCTCGGAAACAAAACGCAGGATATTTTCTCCAGACTCAACAGCTCTATAGACGAGATAAACCGCACCAAGGACAGTCTTGACACTATTATCGATGTGTCCAGAAGGCTTTACGGTGCAATGAATATGCTCGAACTTGCCGGACTTATAAAATACGCCGTCTACACCGTTACGACCAAGGTTCAGGGCAGCTCGGTCATACCTGTTATCGCAATGGGCGTTCACACCGAGGACGGAGCTTTTCACCACATTGACGACAACCTTACTTCAGGTCTTGCCCATGCCGAAAACGGAATGGTAACGGTACAGCTTCCGAATATCAGCTTTGCTTATCCGCTTACAAGACAAAAAGCCCGCGACGACATTCAAATCACCCCAAACGGCATAGGCATGAGCTTTTATCAAGATGACGAACTGCTTTTTTACATCTCAATGGAATTTCCGGTTATTTCGGAGGATATCCTTCTGAAAAGCTCGCTGGACATACTCTACAGCAACATCGACACCGCTATGCGGCAGACAAAGGTCAACAGCGACATCTTCAAGACACAGGAATCGGTAATACTTTCCTTTGCGGAAATATCCGAATCAAAATCCAGACAGACAGGTCAGCACGTAAAGCGCGTTTCGGAATATGTACGCGTTATGGCTTTGAACACAGGCTTTGATGAGGAAAAATGCACCGAGATCGCTCTTGCGGCAATGATGCACGATATCGGAAAGCTGCTTATCCCTCCCGAAATACTGGAAAAACCCGGCAGGCTTACCGATGAGGAATTTAATGTCATCAAAACTCACGTTACCGTCGGCGAAGAGCTGCTTAAAAATTCTCCCGGCGAAGTGATGTCCATGGCTCGCAGGATTGCGCTTTTCCATCACGAACGCTGGGACGGCAAAGGCTATCTTGGGTATGCGGGTGAAGATATCGACTATATTGCGCGGTTTGTTTCCGTTGCGGACGTTTTCGACGCGCTGGTTTCAAAGCGTTCCTACAAGGACGGCTGGCCTCCGGAAAAAGCTTACGAAGAGATCGTCCGCCAGCGAGGCAAGCAGTTTGCGCCTCACGCTGTGGATGTATTTGTAAAAAGTTACGACAAGATAATGGATATTCTCAAGCAGTACCCCGACCAAGTCGCACAAGTGCAAGAACCGCAGGCGGCTGAATAGCCAATGTTTACAAAACGGTAAAATTAACAAAAGGTTCTTGAATTTGTTGAAAAATATGCTATAATATTCATAAGAACATATTTTTTAAAAGAAAAAAAGGGGGATATCATGCCGGATATTATGTCGATAGGTGAGATGCTGGTTGATTTCACCGCAGTGCAGAGCGAAAATGATAAACCGGAGAACGTTTATTACAAGCAGAATCCGGGAGGCGCTCCCGCGAACGTAGCTGTTATGGCGTCAAAACTGGGCGTTTCAAGCGGATTTATCGGAAAGCTGGGGCAGGATATGTTCGGCAAATACCTGCGGGACACTCTTGCCGCAGAGGGCGTTGATACCAAAGGGGTTATCCTTGACAAGGATTTTTCCACAACTCTCGCTTTCGTAAGAAAAAGCGGCAACGGAGAACGTGATTTTGTTTTCTACCGCAAGAACAGCGCAGATCTTAACCTCAGCTACAGCGAAGTAAATCTCAAGCTTATAGACAGCTGCAGGCTGCTCCATTTCGGTGCGCTGCTGCTGACCTCAGAGCCGTCTAAATCAGCGGTTATAAACACGGTGGAATATGCAAAGCAGCAGGGCAAGATAATTTCCTACGACCCCAACTGGCGCGAACGTCTGTGGGAGTCAAAGGAAGCCGCCGTAAAGGCGATGCGAAGCGTGCTTATGTATGTTGACGTTATTAAGGTGTCAGAAGCAGAGCTTCAAATAATCACAGACTGCGCGAATCTGCTTCCCGCAATCGCGAAGCTTCTGAGCGACGGAGTAAAGGTGGTATGCATTACTCAGGGCGCTAAGGGCTGCGTTATCGCAACAAGGTACGGTATCGAACGTCTGCCTACCTTTAAGGTGGAAACGGTGGACACGCTCGGCGCGGGAGACAGCTTTTTCGGCGCGTTCCTGTCACGGCTTGTGCTTTCCGGCAAATCCATGGACGAGATAGAAATGGAGGATCTGCGGGAATTTGCCACATATGCCAATGCCTGCGGAGCGTTAAGCTCGACCAAAGTGGGAGCTATACCCGCTATGCCCACTCACGAGGAGATACTTGCGCTGATTGAAAAAGATCCCGTATACTAAAAAATTAAGCCGTTTTCCGAAAGGGAGCGGCTTTTAGTTTTCGGGGAAATTTTTTTCGGAAAACTATTGACTCTCAACTATACTTTAGGATTATACTTTATTTATAAAGTTCGCGCCTTGCGTTTTGCAGAAATGCGGACAAATCTGAATTTGCAGGAGAAACAGTCCATGGAAACAAAAGACTTGATATTGAGAAACTGGCAGGAACGTGATGCAAACTCTTTATATGAAATGTGTCTTGATGATACCTTAAGAAAAAGCGGGATCGGTTTCTACAGTTCAATAACTGACAGCCGAAACGTTATTCGCCGTTGGGAGAATAACGAGGGTTTTAAAGTAATTGCCAACAGAAAAAATGATATCTTTATAGGATTTATATGCTTAAGCGATATGAATAGGTACAACGGCTATATGGAAATGGAGTACGCTGTTACCCCCGAATACCGAAACAAGGGATATGCGACACAAGCTGTGAAAATGATGCTTGATTACGGATTCAAAGAAATGAATTTATCAGCCGTAGCCGCATGGGTGAGGTCGCACAATAAAGAAAGTGCAAGGGTTTTGGAAAAATGTTCGTTTACCTTTGAAGGAAGATTGAGAAGGCACGCCCGTGACAAAAGCGATACGCTGTGTTATTCTGTTTTAAGAGAGGAGTGGGAAAATGTCAAACAGCATTGAGTTTATAAATGATGAAGCGGTGATAGGAAAATGGAAAAATATTGGTTGGACAGACGGCGCAAATGGATGCTCTGTTGAACGTCTGAATGATAAAAGCGGCGAATTTGAGGATTTGTATTTTCTTCCGAACGGTGAGAATTACTGGATATTTGAGGGTTGGACGAAAGGCGTCTTGCTTATACATTACGGCGGGAATGAGCCTGTTCTTACATACAGGTATGATATACAGAGTTTTAATGATAATGATTATCTGTTTTTAAGACTTGACGATAAGACCGAGGTTTTTGTTAAGATTGATAATAACTGCTACGAAAAAACGACGCTTGGAAATCACGATAATATTGATATGCCATTTGTAAACGATGATAAAGTCATAGGGAAATGGGTCTCTGTGGGATTCGGAGGAAGAGAGTTTGCAGAGAGTTTTTTCCCCGACCAAAAGTGTAATGACCTTTATCTTCAGTCGATAGAATTTTTCGCTGGAGGAAAGCTTACTCAGAAGTATATGGACGATGTGTGGCACGATAAGTGGGCAAAAGGCTTTGTACTGAATCTACACCGTACAACCGCGGCAGCTTACAGTATTCGTGAGATAAACGGTTCGGATTATTTGTTTATGGAATGGAAAATGGGTAATTACATTTACGGTGGAATGAAGCCTAATTATTATGTGTTTGCCCGTGTAAAATAATGGTAAATCTGGAGATGAGATAATGAAGATCGGTGAGTTTGCCAAAGCCTGCGGGATATCCGTTTCCGCGCTTCGCTATTACGACGAGCAGGGGATGCTGTGTCCCGTTTACATCGACAGATTTACGGGGTACCGCTACTACAGCAGGGTGCAGACAGAGGTCTACCGCAGGATAGCCATGCTTAAAGACGCAGGGTTCTCTTTAGCGGAAATAAAAATTATTTTGGAAACAAGCGACGGCGAAGTTATACATGAGATTTTCAGCAGAAAAAAATCGGCTCTGGAAACGGTCATTCAGAATCTCGGAGAAACCGAAAAATTTATATTGAAAGTTGATTCTATGAAACAAAACGAAAGCTTTAAGCCAGCACGGGAAAACGTTAAGTTTCCCTTTGAAAACGACGAATCCGTTATCGGCAGGTGGGAAATTATCTCAGATGACGACAGCTGCACTGCTCTGGGCGGAAAAAAGCGGCAGATATTCTTCCTGCCGGACGGCGAGTGGTACTGGTGCTACTCGTGGACGAAAGGTAAATTCCTCTACGATGACGGCATTAACGCTTACGCCAGCGATTACGTTACCGAGCGGCGCGAGGACGGTCTGTATATGACAATTGCGCTGAAATCCTATGATTATTCAGAAAGCGGAAAGACAGAGTCCGTTACCCTGCGAAAGCTTGACGGCAAGCGTTACACCAAAGAAGAAATTGCCCGCCAAGAAGATATTGCTCTGCCTTTTGAGGAGGACAGACGCGTCCTAGGCAGGTGGACTGCTTTTGACTTTATTTCCCGCAAAGAGGAATTCAGCGCGGAAAAGCCATATTGGGAAAAGCAGAAGCTGTACTTTAAGGAGATCGAATTTTTTGAAAACGGCGGCTGTGTAAGCATTTACGGTGACGAGATCATCAGCGGGGACAATATGCAGACTTGGACAAAAGGATACGTCCTAAGAAAGTGGAACTGTACCGCCTGTGCATACGAGATACGCCGCGAGGGAAGCAGGGACTTCCTTATTATTGAGTGGAAAAGCGGCGATTACCGCTGGGGCGGATTTGAAACGGATTATTATGTATTTGTAAAAGAATAAGAAAAAATGTAAAAGTTTCGTCCGCAATTTCAAAGTCGGACGAAGCTTTTTTATTCAGCAGATTTACCGCCTAAATAAAAATTTATTTAGGCGGTAAATCGGACACTTTTAGTCGCTTATGCATATACTGTACAAAAATGCGTATAGGAGTGATTGATCTGGAAATATACACGGTACAAGCAGGAGACACAGCACTGTCGATAGCCGAACGGTTCGGTGTATCGCTTCAAAGACTTATCTCGGACAACAGCCTTTCCGCTTCGGGACAACTTGCTGTAGGTCAGGCGCTTCTGATTTTGCGCCCAGAAACAGTACACACGTTCAGCCGCGGTGACACCCTTTTCTCAATAGCCGAAACTTACGAAACAAGCGTTATGCAGTTATACAGGAATAATCCCTTTCTCATCGGAGCGGACTATATCCCTGAAGGAACGCAGATCGCGATAACTTTCGAGACGTCACCGACCGAGGATATTCAGGTCAGCGGATTCGCCTACGGATATATAAACCGCCATGTACTTGAAGCCGCACTGCCGTATCTGACTTATGTAATAGTGTTCGGTTACGGATTTAACGAGGACGGTTCTTTAATAGAAGTAAACGACAACGATATTATAGAAATGTCCCACGAATACAGCGTATCGGTATTTCTGAGTCTTACTTCAATAAATGTTGACGGTACGTTCGGTTCGGGAAAGATTGAGAGGCTTCTCACAGATATTGATTTTCAGAATCTGGTAATAGAAAATCTGATAGAGGTTATCCGCCGAAAAAATGCACAGGGACTCGACATAGATATGGAATACATTTCTCCGCAGCTTAGGACGGAATTTGCGGTCTTTGTCGGAAATGCAACAAGGCAGCTTAATGCCGTTGGTCTTGAAACTCATGTGGATCTTGCGCCAAAAACCTCAGCAAATCAGGTAGGTACTCTTTATGAAGCGCATGATTACGGACTTCTCGGAAACGCAGCAAATCTTGTTTTTCTTATGACTTATGAATGGGGATATACATACGGTCCACCGATGGCAGTAGCCC
>CAMWRN010000087.1 GCA_947176675.1 uncultured Clostridia bacterium
CAACAGCAGTGTATTCCGTTATTTCGGGATCGAATTCGGGTGTGAGCTTTCCGCGTGAAACGGTCAGCTTGAGAAGTGAAGCGTCATTGTCCGGAATACTTACGCAGACGGGTTCCGACGGTGCGGAAGCGTTGGTCAGATCGTTTGCCCTGACTCTTGCGTAAACGTAAAACGTTCTGTCAGCGGCTTTTCCCGTTACGACCGAATCACTGTCAAGACTTGTCCACTCTGCGTTTTCGGGGACAAGTCCGTTCTCGGAAACGAAATACTCATATCCCGCTTCCGCAGAAATAACAAAGCCGTCCGCAGTGATCTCCTTTATTACGGGAGACTTTACCTCTCCGGAATAATCCGTTCTTCCCGCTTTCAGTGAATCGGACTTGATAAGTCCCTTGCAGTTCTGGGCAGCGATCGTAACGTTCAGCTCACGTCCGTTCGCGATATCATCGGCTGTGATCGTATAACTGTTTGCCATGGAAACAGACTGGTCTGCCCAATCCTTGGCGCTCCAGCAATATGTAAGCTCTCCAACGATTTCGGCGCCGAAGCCGTCTCTGTAAGTTATCGCAGGTACAAGGACAGTACCCTCCGTGCCGCCTGTGCCAATAGAAACACTTTCTATTGCATCGGAAATATCGTATTTCGATGTAACGATCTCCGCAGGTACGGAAACTTCCGAAGCGCCTATTTCTCTTTGATAAACATAGTACGCAGTGTTAGGTTTAAGTTCCTTGGCGGTCAGGGTTCTGTACCAGTCAAGACTATTGAAATTATCTGTTTTTGTTTCCGAGTATGTATACTCGTACCCTTTCGGAAGATTGATATTGAATCCCGAAACGGACACTTTTGTAATTGCAGGAGCATTCGGCACGCTTTCAAAAACGGTTTTCGCCGCCGTATCATCTTCTGACACGGTGATCCTGCCGCCGTCAAAGGCAAGCTCTGCGTCAGTAAACGGGTCTTCCGAATCAAGGTCGGCAGTAAAATTTTCGCCCGCTCTGGTGGAAAGCTCTATATCGTAGATCCCGTCGGAAGCGGTATCTTTTATCCTGAATTCGAGAACGGCTATCACACCGTCGCTTGAATTTGCGGTTCGGCTGTTTGTCCAGCCCAGTCTTACAGGACTTTTGGAAATATCCTTAGGCGCGTCGAAAGCGTCCTCGCCGAACGTACCCTTGTCGGAAATATTCACCAGCTCCAGCGCGTCTGAGTCGTACTTTACCCATACTGCCATTGCGTTAAGACCGCGGTTTCCTTTCAGGGACAGGTTCACCGATACGGTCTCGCCCTGTTTTCCCTTGACGTTTCCCGCCGATACGAGGATTTCCGCAGACTGTTCAGCAGCGCTTGCAATTACTGTGACTGCGGGCGCAGTCTGCATAACGCTAATAGACGCCGCAAGCAGCCATGCTATAGGTTGTTTGTTCATATTTACTGACTCCAATTCATAAAAAGTTTAAACGGTTTGTAATGTTCCTGACGTTCGGAATGTTCCCGATTAAGAAAGGTGTGCCTTTAAAAGGATAAGATCTTTGTTGTCGATCTTTCCGTCGCCGTTCAGATCAGTAAGGTCGTCCCGCGCGTCGGTATCGTCCTCCGCAAGAGCCTCCCTCATAATTATAAGGTCGTTCACATCAAACTTCCGTTCCGTATCTTTATTATTTTTATCGCTGTTATCGTCCGCCGTCTTGTTGTCCGTTGATGTATCAACAGCAATAATGTATACGCCCGAAACGCCGGCAGTGAAGCTTACCGAGCCGTCTTCGGAGCTGTATTCGGCGTTCATGTCTCTGAAGCTTCCGTCGGATTTTCTCCGCAGTACTGCCGCTTTTGTTCCATCAGCGCCTTTCGGCAGCGGTATAGTCACCTTAAATTGGCAGTTCGGCTTGACTCTCGAAGAACCGTCCGTAAAGTATATGTCGTAAGCGCAGACCGCGCCTGCGGCTTTTATTTCCGAAAGAACGACATTATCGGCAGCAAGCCTAAGTCCCGTATCTATAGTACCGTCGAGAGAAGCGACCGTTATCCCCGACGCGGCATTTTTCAGAACGGAGCTTTCTCCGATCCTGTATGCGTATCTGCATATCTTACAGGCGAGGTAGTTGTAAAGCTTTCCGTTCCTGTCGTTTATCTGGTATATCCTGTTTCCGTATTTGTGCTGCTCGGAATCTGTCCTTTCGCCGCAGTAACACTGCCTGTAGTGTACGGATTCCGCGCTTCTGTCGCATTTCCATTCGTACTCGTGCTTAGTGTGGTCGGCAGGATCGACAACCGAAACCGTAAATTTTTTTACAAAGTCGGTGCCGTCCGCATTGCCTTTTTTTACAGTCAGGGTAAATTCGTATTCTCCTGCTTTTTGGGCGGTCAAACGATTGTTTTTATCTATCGTCAGGTCGGGGCTGCCGCTTACGGAAAAGTTGAAGCTGTCGGCATACTTGCAGACAAATTCAATGTTTCCCGCTTTGCTTACCGTATCCGCAGAGGGAATACCCGTTATACCTGTGCCGACGGTGAAAATGTCGGTGGGAGTGCCTGTAATTATTTTAGCGTACTGCATATTCACGTCCGTAACGTAAGACTTGTAGCCGCTGTAATATTGCAGACTGTAGTCGCAGGTGCTCATTGCGGACTTGTCGTAAAGCTTGAGCCTGCTTTCACGCGTTATGTAATTGTATCGGCAGAATAACGTTTTAAGTGAAGTATTGCTGCTCAGGTCGAGGGAAGTAAGCTTGTTGTCTGAGCAGTAAAGTCTGACCAAATCGGGGTTTCCCGACAAATCGAGCTGTTTCAGATTGTTGCTGAAGCATTCAAGCTGTCTGAGACTGCCGCAGCCGGCAACATTAAGTTCGGTGAGTCTGTTATTGCTGCACTTGACAATCTCCATTTTGGGACAGCCGCTTAGATCGAGCGTTTTTAAACTGTTTGAAACGCAGCTGAGATTTTTAAGATTCCTGTTTTTGCTCAGATCAAGCTCCGTAAGGTTGTTTCCATAAGTAGTGCCGTCCTTTGAGGTCATTCCCAGATCAAGATTTTCCAGTTCTGTATTACGGCTCAGATTTATTTCGGACAGCATATTTCCGCTTGCCGAAAGGGCGGTCAGAGCCTTGTTTGAGGAAATGTCAAGCTCTGTAAGCGAATTGTTTTGACATATAAGGGAGGTAAGCTCAGTAAAGTATTCGATACCAGCAAGGCTTTCTATCTCCATTCCGCTTACCGAAACAGACTTTACCGCTCTTATTTCATCTGCCGACAAAAGCGAGTTCCCGTCCGAATCGATGTTCTCGGAAACGTATTTGCGGAATGCAGGGTCTGGGAAATTTGTCTCATTGACCGCCACCCCCGTTTTTGGGGCAGAAGATGCGTTCAGAACAGGGATAAAGTTGTCGGGACAGCCAGTTGTACACACAAAAAAGGCGCATGTAAAAGCGACTGCGCCGAGTAAGATTTTTCCTGATTTCATCAGAACTCCTCCGTTTATGCATTATGCGCTGAAACGCGTTTGCCGTACTTTACGATTCGGCTGCTGACGCGAAATACTTATACGTATATATTTTACCATTTTAACGGCGGATTGTCAACATTTTTTACAATATGTCAAAAACACCCGTATTTACAAAAAGAAAAGATTTTTTGGAGGAAATTATTGACTTTTAAACAGTAGTATGCTATTATAATCTCACAGGAACTACTGTTCAAAAAACAATAGAAAGGAAATGATGTTATGACCCAAAAGCAATATCTTGCCAAGCTAAGGAAATACCTGCGTTTCAGGCTGTCTAACGGGGAAATTGACGATATCCTGTCGGACATGGAGGAATGCTTCGATGCGGGCAAAGCCGAGGGGAAGTCAGAGGAGGATATCTGTCTCAGTCTCGGCGACCCCAAAACAGCCGCCGCGTCTCTTCTGAGCGAGCAGACGGGCAGCGAGAGGATAACAAGTCTTGCGGAGGTATGGCTGCCGTTTCTGATCTCGGCGGGACTGTACGCGGTATATACATACTGCGGCTTCCATGTTGATATGGATACGCAGGGTTATATTCTGCCGATAATGTATGTCCTGCCGCTTATAATGTGGGTGCTTTTTGAGCGCAAAAGCTTTTTCAATGCGCTGGCAGAGTATAAGTGCGACTGCTTTACCTTTTTTGGAAGCTTATGTATGATTGCGGCAGGATTTGCTTTCAAGGAAATACCTAAGAGAGTGTTTCTTAATGAATATTACGACCTGCCAAAATATGCCGTAATAATGGCGGTCTTTATTTCCGCGGCAATGATATTTCTTGCAGTTTCGCTGTGGAAAAATGCGCCGAAGCCGTTTTCGGCTGTGCCGCTTATCGGAATGGTTTTTATCATATACAACAGCGTAAGACTTTGTTCGGCGTACAACAACCTATATGAACCTAACTCAGCTTTAGAAATTGGCATAAGTTTCAAAAATATTCTGACAATTATTTTTGTCTGCGCATCGGAGTTTCTGATATGGTCGTTTATTCGCAGAAACGCTCTTACACTTGCTTCGGCATACAGTGCAATGACCGTTACGGGATTTATGTTTTACTGGTATTACACGCTTTCGGCATTAGACCCAACCGATAATATGTATTATTTAAAGTATATAATAGATGGCGAGAATTATCTTGTGTGGGGTGCGGTCATTGCTTCGGCTGTACTTGTTATGACCGTTGCGGTAAAGTTCTCCAAACTGATAGGAAGAAAGCGGGGCGGCTGATATGGAAAAAGGACAGATGAAAAAAGGCGTGCTGGAGCTTTGTATCCTCCATGTGACGGCTTCCGACGAGCTTTACGGTTATGAGATAATGAAAAGGATAACGGGCGCGTTCCCGGAAATAAACGAAAGCACGGTCTATGCCGTTCTGAGACGGCTTCACAGCGACGGCTGCACAGAAAGCTACACGGGGGAGACTTCGGCGGGTCCGAAGAGAAAATACTATCGCATAACAGCAGCGGGCAGGGAGCGATTGGAAAAAATGCGCTCCGAGTGGCAGGAAATGCTTGACGCACTGAAATCGCTGGGGATATAGTCAACGCGTTGACTTTGCTATAGCTTCGCGCTCCTTGGCAAGCTCCTTGAGAAGCCATTCAACGCTTTGATTTTGGTTGTAAGCGGTTATAACGGCTTTCAGCGGGATATCAAGTCCCGCGCGGCGCATTTCCTTTAGCAGCAGGTCGAGCCGTTTGCTGCTTATTCCCGAAAAGATCACGCATTCGCCATCGGCTGAAATATCCGAGCCGTTGGAGGAAAAGCCTCCATAGCCTGCAAGAAAGCCCAATGTTTCTCCCGCCTTGTCTTCGGGAATGGGTGTGTGCTTCATTCCGAGAGCGGACGCCGCGGTTTCGAGGGCTGCAGCTTTTTCGCCTATCCTATAGGACAAAACGGTTTCCGGTATCGTGGGTATAACTCTTGATCTCATGCAGTTCACTCCTGTTTGAATTGTTGTATTTATTATAGTATAACCTAAAAATTAGCCGGTGTACAGTCTTTTGGCAAAAGTGGTAAAATTTTTTGAAGATAAATTTTGATTTAGCACACTGTCTGTAGGAACGCTAAATCAAAATTTGCAAGTCCAAAATCATTCTTCGCGAAATTTACTTTCCGCCATTGACAAAAATTAGTTTTGGCGTTATAATTATTGTAATTAAACTGTTTTGGAGGTATTTTATGAAATCATTTTTCCGCAGGTTGCTTTGCGTTATCTCTGCCGCTGTCATGACCGCTGTGCTCTGCACCGTTACTGTTTCGGCTGCGTCGCCAAAGCTGAACAAGTCAAAGGTAAATCTTCCTATTGATTATGCGGTAACCCTCAAAGCTTCGGGAACAACCAAGGACTTGCAGTGGTCGGTCGTAAATACCTCAGTGGCGGAAATAATGTCCTCAGACGGAAAATCCGCTAAAATAGTCGGCAAAAGTACAGGTTCTACCTATGTTCATGCGAAAGCAAAGGGAATAGACCTGAAATGCAGGATAATCGTAAAAAAATCCTTTATTACCGCAAACAAGGATAACGTGACTCTGGAAAAGGGACAGTCCCAAAAGGTGACGATAACCGTTAAAGGTTCAAAGGATATCGCGGTCAAAAATTCTGATAAAAGCGTATGCTCCGTGTCATGGGGAAAATGGGACGGCAATAAGATCACCCTTACCGTAAAGGCAAAGAAGAACGGTACTGCGCAAATCAAGGTATACGCCAAAAAATTTACCAATCTCACCGCCGAAACAATAAATGTGAGCGTTGGCGGCGGTTCGGATAAAAAGAGCGGAAGTGCATCGGATGAAGTGATCGATATTGTGAATTCCGAACGCTCGGCGCAAAGAGTATCCTCTCTCAAAAGCGACGATACCCTTAATAAAATTGCGGAACAAAGAGCAAGAGAGATCGCAGTTAAATTTTCCCACACCAGACCGGACGGAACGAAATGCTCCTCGCTGCTTCAGGAAAACGATATCGTGAACGTTTATGCGGGTGAGAACATCGCCGCAGGTCACCGCTCTGCCGAGGAAGTCATGAAGACTTGGATGAACTCGGACGGACACCGCAAAAATATCCTGAACGAAAATTACACAAGAATAGGCGTTGGCGTATATGAGGCAAGCGACGGCAACACCTACTGGGTACAGGTTTTCACAAGTGAATTTTAATTTTGCTCTAACCGAAAAAATATAAATGTGACCGGAGGGGATATTGTGGCGATTCGAGAATCAGGCGAAGACTATTTGGAAACTATACTTATACTTCAAAAAAGGACAGGCTTTGTGCGTTCTATTGATGTTGCAAACGAACTTGGGTACTCGAAGCCCAGCATAAGCCGCGCAATGGGGATACTGAAATCCTACGGCTATATAGAGGTAGAACCGGGCGGACAGATACTTCTCACCGAAACGGGCAAGGATAAGGCGGAATCGGTCTACGGAAGACATTTGGTGCTGAGAAAATTTCTGAAGGAAACGCTGGGAGTTTCGGAGGAAAACGCCGAAGAGGACGCCTGCCGCGTTGAGCATATCCTCAGCGACGAGACCTACTCAAAGCTTAAAAGCTTTATAGAAAAAATTGAAAAATAAAAAATACCCATGCTTCGCGGTTTGTCCGTTTGGCATGGGTATTTTCTATTCGCTTAGTTCTCCCGTTTCAAAATAGTAGTCGGCAGTTCCCGAAAAGCCACGCTCTGCGGACTTTGTATTGTCATAGGTTCCGGTCACCATATAGACCGTGTTGCTTTCAAGCTGATAGAATCCTGTGTAGTCACCTTCCGAGGGAAAATTGTTTTCATACTCTGTTTTCGGGTGATATATCGTTTCCGAGGAGGTGTCCCCCTTTTTGGAGATATCCCAGCCCTTTATCGTGATTTTGTCAGGCTCGAAGCCTGCGGGGAATCCCAGCAAAACCGACGTCGTGTACAGGCGGTTTATTTTAACGGGTGAAGCGGATTCGTCAAGAGGGTGGAGAGCATCGGCGACAATGCTCTGCCCGTTCCCGTCGGAATCTGTATAACTCCATGAAAAACCCGCCGGATCGATCATTGCTCCCGAATGAGAATAGGACGAAAGCGGGTCTGTAATTCTCATAGGCGGAGGACAGCTTGTACGATTGTCAACAATATGTTCGGCTGCCAGCATTATTTTATTCATATCGTTTACGGACAGCATATAGCTTTTGCCCTCGCCGCAGAACTCCTCCGTACCGAAAACGCTGAGAGCGCCGTCATTGAAAAGACCCATATAGCAAAAGTTCATGCCCTGCGACTTGTCAGAACCGTTCAGTAGTATCTCTATTTGCAGCAGCATACTGTCATTGCCGTGAAGTTCGCTTTGCTCGGGAAGCTCCGAAAGCTTAGCCGACGTAAGCGCTGAAACAAATTCGTCGGAGTATGATGTAAGCGAACTGCCGAGCTTAACGACTGTCGCTTCATTGTCTATTAAAATGTTCACGCTGACAAAGACGGACTTGCCGCCGTCTGCGGAAAGCATTTGGGAGAAGTTGTTTTCCACTGGGATCCTGATATCTCCGCAGGACGAAAACAGGCACGCAGCGGACACAATTGCCGCTGTTAAAAACGCCTTTACTTTCATGGCTACCTCCTTGCACGGTCAGTCGTCAAGCTTCAGGACAGCCATAAACGCCTCCTGCGGAACCTCCACGGTACCAAGCTGGCGCATACGCTTTTTGCCCTCCTTCTGCTTTTCAAGCAGCTTTTTCTTTCGGGTGATGTCGCCGCCGTAGCACTTTGCAAGCACGTCCTTACGCATGGCTTTTACGGTTTCGCGTGCGATAATTTTTCCGCCGATGGCAGCCTGAATTGGTACTTCAAAAAGCTGGCGGGGAATGTTGTCTTTCAGCTTTTCGGCAATTCTGCGCGCCCTGCCGTAGGCGTTGTCGGTGTGTACGATAAAGGACAGCGCGTCAACCACTTCGCCGTTGAGCATGATATCAAGCTTAACAAGCTTTGAGGAAGCGTATCCAAGCATTTCGTAGTCGAAAGAAGCGTATCCCTTTGTGCGGGATTTGAGCGCGTCAAAAAAGTCGTACACGATTTCGTTCAGCGGCAGCTCGTAATGAAGCTCCACGCGGGACTCGTCAAGGTACTTCATGTCCTTGAAAACGCCGCGTCTGCCTTGACAAAGCTCCATGATGTTGCCGGCATATTCGCTGGGAGAAAAGACGGAATCCATTACCATAGGTTCTTCCGCCGAAGCTATG
>CAMWRN010000088.1 GCA_947176675.1 uncultured Clostridia bacterium
ATATAATATATAGTTAGTGAGAGCTAACTATATTGGCTATTGAGATGTTAGCTTTGTCTAACATCTGAAAAGGAGTGTATCTATGATGCCGCTTACACTTGCAAACACAGGTGAGGAAAACATAATCAAAAAGGTCGGAGGCAATCCCGACACGAGAAAGTTTCTTGAAAATCTGGGCTTTGTAGCAGGTTCAGCGGTAACGGTCATAAGCGAAATAAGCGGAAACGTTATCGTGAACGTTAAGGATTCGAGAGTTGCCGTTTCAAAGGAAATGGCGCAGAAAATAATGGTTTAAGGAGGAACGGGAGTTATGTCCACATTAAAGAACGCAGCGATAGGTCAGACGGTCACAGTAAAAAAGCTTTGCGGTGAAGGTGCGGTAAAGCGGAGAATTATGGATATGGGTATCACAAAGGGTACTGAGATTTATGTCCGCAAGGTTGCTCCATTAGGAGACCCTATTGAAATTACCGTTCGCGGATACGAGCTTTCACTTAGAAAAGCCGACGCTGAAATGATTGAAGTCGGTTAATTTTTTTAAAGTATAGTTAGCTATAACTAATAAAGTTAGATAAATCTAACTTTATTGCGATTTATGAAAGGAATAATGCTGATATGGAAATCAAGATAGCGCTTGCGGGAAATCCAAACGCAGGCAAAACCACGCTTTTTAATGCATTAACGGGTTCAAATCAGTTTGTGGGAAACTGGCCCGGCGTTACAGTTGAGAAAAAGGAGGGGCGTCTTAAGGGGCACAAGGACGTTATAATCACCGACCTGCCCGGAATTTATTCCCTTTCCCCCTATACTCTGGAGGAGGTAGTTGCAAGAAATTATCTTATCGGGGAGCGTCCCGACGCTATCCTGAATATTATCGACGGAACAAATCTGGAGCGTAATCTGTACCTTACCACGCAGCTTGTTGAGCTTGGAATTCCCGTTGTCTGCGCAGTAAATATGATGGATGTTGTCCGCAAAAACGGCGACAGCATAAACACGGAGCAGCTTGCCTCCGAGCTTGGCTGTAAGGTGGTGGAAATTTCCGCACTTAAAGGTACTGGCATAAACGAGGCTTCCGATGCGGCGATAGAGGCTGCAAGGTCGGGTGAAAAATCCGTACCCAGACATGAATTCTGCGGCTGCGTTGAACACGCTGTTGCTCATATTGAGGAAGCTGTCCTGCACGATATTCCCGAAGAACAGCAGCGTTGGTACGCTATAAAAATATTCGAGCGGGACGAAAAAGTTCTTGAAATGCTGAATATTCCCGCAGATAAAAAATCTCATATCGAACAGGATATTGCCGCTGCCGAGAAAGAAATGGACGATGACAGCGAAAGCATTATTACAAACGAGAGATATATTTACATAGCAGGAATTATTAAGGGATGCCTTAAAAAGAAGAACAAAGGCGGAATGACAGTTTCGGATAAGATAGACAAGATCGTTACGAACAGAATTCTTGCTCTGCCGATTTTTGCAATTGTTATGGTAATTGTTTACTATGTTTCTGTAACAACGGTTGGTACGATACTTACGGACTGGGCAAACGACGGCTTGTTCGGCGACGGCTGGCATTTGTTCGGCATAGGTACTTCCGCATACGAGGAAGCGCAGGACGATTTTGCTGCCGAGAACATTTTTACAGATGATGTTATTGCAACCGTTCAAGCTGCTGTTGACGCAGAAGTCATCGGCGCAGAGGACGTTCTGGGCGCAATTGAAGACGGCAGCTTCGGCGATTTTGACGAGGCATACGGCTCATACGGCGACGAGCTTGCAGAACAGGGCTTTGACATTTCCGAGACTGTTGACGCTGCTGTCGAGACAATGGAGGAAGAAATTGATCCATCTAATTACGGTGTGTGGATAGTAGGCGTCCCCGTAGTTGTTGAAGCAGGACTTGAAAAGATAGGCTGTGCGGAGTGGCTTTCAAGCCTTATCCTTGACGGTATTATCGGCGGCGTTGGCGCGGTACTTGGCTTTGTACCTCAAATGCTGGTACTGTTCATATTCCTTGCGTTCCTTGAATCCTGCGGCTACATGGCGCGTATCGCATTTGTAATGGACAGAATTTTCCGCCGCTTCGGTCTTTCGGGAAAATCCTTTATCCCCATGCTTATCGGTACAGGCTGCGGCGTCCCCGGAATTATGGCAAGCCGTACAATCGAAAACGAGCGCGACAGACGCATGACAATTATGACAACAACATTTATCCCCTGCGGCGCAAAGCTTCCTATTATTGCGCTTATTGCCACGGCTTTGTTCGGCGGCGCATGGTGGGTGGCTCCCTCCGCATACTTCCTCGGAATTGCTGCAATTGTTGTTTCGGGAATCATGCTTAAAAAGACCAAAATGTTTGCGGGAGACCCTGCTCCCTTTGTAATGGAGCTTCCCGCATATCACCTCCCCACCTTCGGCAACGTAATGCGTTCAATGTGGGAGCGTGGCTGGTCGTTCATTAAAAAAGCGGGTACTATCATTTTGCTTTCGTCCGTTATCATCTGGGCGGGAAGCTCATTTGGCTGGGCGGACGGCGCGTTTGGCTTCAGCACCGAGCTTGAGCTTGCGGACTCCGTTCTCGGCAAGATAGGCGAGGCTGTCTGCTGGATATTCGCACCTCTCGGTTTCGGCGAACCTACAGCGGCAGTTGCAACTATCATGGGACTTGTTGCTAAGGAAGAAGTTGTCGGCGTATTCGGCGTACTGGACTTTGTTGCAATGACCTCTCTTGCAGGCTACAGCTTCCTTGCGTTCAATCTTTTGTGCGCGCCCTGCTTTGCGGCAATGGGAGCTATCAAACGTGAAATGAACAACGCAAAGTGGACGGCTTTTGCAATTGCATACCAGTGCGGATTTGCATATGCGGTATCTCTTATAATTTACCAGCTTGGACTTCTTTTCACAGGCTCTGTAAATGTTATCGGACTTATCTTTGCCCTTGCGGTACTGGCGTTTATTATCTATATGCTTGCAAGACCTTACAAGGAAAGCACAAGGCTTACAAGAAATGTGCGTGTTAAAAACTAAAAAAATTTCAGAGGATAGATACCAATCTATCCTCTGATTTATAAACAGGAGTGATTTTTATGGCAACGATAATTGTCGGTTTAGTCGTTGCGGCGGTTTTATTTCTTGCCGCGAGACAGATTTACAAGGATAAAAAATCGGGGAAATCCTCATGCGGCGGGAACTGCGCAGGTTGTCCCCACGCTTGCGGACATTGCGGTGATGTAAAAAATGAATGAGCTTTCATATTCGCAGAAAAAATATCTTTTTGCAATTTACAAGCTGTGTCAAAGCGGCGGGGAAGTAAAGTCTTCAGAAGTCGCGAAAATGGTTGGCGTAAGCAAGGCAAGCACCGCAGCAATGGCGGCGAAGCTGTGTGAAAGCGGATACATCGAAAAGGAACATTACGGGCAGATAAATCTTACCGAAAGCGGCATAAAGGCGGCAAATTCGATTTTTACAAGCTGCGTTATTATTAGGGAATTCCTTGAAAATACCCTCGGTCTTGAAGCCGAAACAGCGGACAGCGACGCAGTAAAAATAGTCGTCCATACATCCGAAAAAACCGTAAACAAGCTTGCTGAACATTTATTGAAAGGATAAAAAATGGCAACTGCAATTATAATAATTCTGTTGATCTTAATATGTATATTTTCAGTAAAAAGCTATATGAAAAAGCTTGCTCACGGCTGCTGCGGCACGGAAGGCGACGACGAAAAAGCTTCCGAAACAAAAGTCGATCTGTCCGAATGCAAATATAAATATACAGTTAAGGTCGGAGGTATGTCCTGCAAAAACTGTGCTGCAAAAATTGAAAATGCTTTTAACAGAAAAGACGGTCTGTATGCTAAGGCAGACTTTAAAAGCGGGACAGCAGAAATATATTCAAACGCTGACGTTTCAGAATTTACAATTCGTCAGACTGTCGTCGGGTTTGGGTATTCGGTGGAAGAGATAGAGAAAAATAATTTCTAATCAAAAAATATTTAAGCTTGTGCTTCTAGGATTGTGCCTGTGGTAAGCTCAGCCACCGCAAGCTGTAACTTCGCCTTTGCTTCCTTTGCGGTTTTACCGTATCGGGTCAGCTTTTTCGGTCAACCCGTTGCAGGATTTATTCCATAATAATGTATGGCTTCATATCTGCCGTCCCTGCACTGATAAATACCGTTTCCTTTCTTTGGCAATAATACCAACTCCTATTAATATATTTTACGGTACATTCGGTACAAATGCCTGCAAACCTCCTTTTTAAGCCAATTTGAATGTCCCGTAATTAACTTTATTTGGGGTAACATCCCGCATTTTTCTCCGAAGGCGGCAGGGCTATCAGCTTTGAAAATTCCTCAAAGGTGCAGCCGCCGTCCTGCGCTTCTTTAAGAAGCTTTTTTGCGTTTTCCTGCCACTTGTGATATTCGTCCCCTATGCTCAAATCACGGTTGTAGCGGGCGTTGTACGCCTTGTTGTTTTTCAGGTACAGCTTTTTGTACTCGTCAATATGGACGCACTGTTTGGCGTACTCCTCGATTTTTACGCAGTCCGCACAGTATCGCGCCCGTGTAGTCTTTGAAGTAAACTATTTCCCGCAAGCTTCGCATTCGGACAGATGACTGCCGATAAAATAAATGTGATTTATTTCATAGCAGACAGCGGCATAAAGGCTGTTGAACCGCATCGCCTTGAAGTACGGGAAAATCTCGCTCTCGTCCACAATCGCCTTAAAGCCGTCACAAATCGGGACGTTTCTGCCCGCAAGATTTTTTGATAAATTTTCGTATTCGTCCAACAAAATCCTGCACTCATTATATATAATATGCCAATCCGCCGAAAGAAAAAATTCAGAAGCGTACCGAACGGCTTCGACTCGCTGTCCTTGAAGCTGTCGGCAATGATTTTATCGTCCGACACCATAGACTGCTTTATTATATTAGCCTGTTCGCTGTATTTCAGAAGCGGACCGCTGCTTGAAATATACTCGCTTTCGTCCGTAAAATATACCGTCGTGATATTATTTATCACAAAATTCGACCTCCCTGTATTTCTGTATCGTGGATATGTATATCTATTATTAACCATATCCACTAATAATTAATATTATATCACGCTATTGCAATTTGTTAAGAGAATTGTTATAATTTTACTATAGTAGTTATGACTAAATATTTTCAAACAGGAGTGTGTAGAATGAACAAGAACAACAAAATAACCACATTGGACGAAATGCCCCTCATTTTAACTGTAAGAGATATAGAGAAAATAATAGGCATAAGCAAGGTGAAAGCCTACAAGCTTGTGAGGACGGAGGGTTTCACCTTGATAAAGGTGGGGCGGCGTATCGCCATACCGAAGCCTGCGTTCGAGCGTTGGCTCAATAACTGTGACGGGGAATGATATGGACGTGCGTGATGAATTTGTCTGATTGGAAGTGCTTTATTTGGTTTTACACAAAATTTGGTGCGGGTTCCATTTCGGGAGCTGCAATACATTTTCTATGTACTACCTTAACGTCCACCTGAATGTCAGTTGCTCACATGGTTTGGAAACGTGCTTTTTCTTTTCTTCTTTTGAGAGAGTCGTTCAGACTTTTTCATGTTGCTCTGCTTACACCGATTTTTCGGAATATTTTATCATGGATTGACAAAACCTTATATCTTGTGTTATACTATTTTTAATATACAATTTTCTTCCTGTGAATTGTAGCACTACAGACTTTTTTGAGATAATTAACCGGGTGTGGACAAAAAGCGCGAAATATGATATAAGGATATGAGAAAAGCAAGAGAAATGGCAGAGAGGAAATGTCCTGTCTGCGGAAGAACAGAAAATCTGGTTAATACTGAAAAAACGTTCGGGAACACAAAGGTGCTTTTGCAAAGAATACAAAAAATACTACACACTTGAACCGAAAACAAGGGAATATCCCGAGGAAATTCGCCAACAAGCAATCAAAACATACTATGCTGGTGCAAGCGGAAGAGGCGTTGGAAAAGTGTTTGGGTTCAGTAAAGCAAATGTGTATAACTGGATTAAAAAAACGGCTCAAAGTCTGAAAAGTAATTAACAAATTTTAGAATTAGATGAGTTGTACTGTTTTATAGGTAAAAAACCTAAAACCAAAACACATGAAAACACTTATGTAATCGATGTTAAGCCATTTACCGCGTCAGATAGTAGGCTTTGACGCAGCTTTGGATAAATCTCCGGAGCGTATTCAAAGAATCGTTGATACAGGTTCCAAAGCAAAATGTTACTGTACAGACGGTTATCTCGGATATATTGATGTTGTTTATCCCAGTAAGCATATTCGTAATGCCAGTGATAAAAGCGATACTTTTACTGTTGAAAGTATAACTGCTGATTTGAGGCATTATATTCCTATTTTGCGCCGCCGAAGCCGTTGTTTCCCTCAAAAGCTTGAAACGCTTCACGCTGTTTTGAGGATTTTTATCCAAGCTTATAATGATTTTGCTGTTGCTAAAATGAATTTTAGGCAAAATCGCTCTTCAAATTCTCGTGAACTGCCTTTTTCTATACTTGATTTCTTTTAATATGCGCTGTGTGGTCACACCAAAATTAACTTTTTACTTGACAAATATAATTATACGTGATATAATTATATTCATAATTGTTAAATCTTTTGGTACAACCAAATACAAAAGTGTACCCAAATTTAATATTATATTTACTCCCGATACCAGATTATATCGCTTAAAATTTGTACCTATGACTTTTTTATGTAAAGCATTAAAATTGCCAAAATCCGAACAAGCCGAATTAATGTTTAAATATACTTAGTATGCTTATTGGATTATGGCAGAGCAGGTGAATTTTTTATGCGGTTGTATGTTTATTTTATGTATATGGTCATTGATTGTGTGATGATTTTTCACTTTTTTCAGAACATTTTGTATTTAGAAGATTGTCCTTAATTATCATTTTTATGCCGCTGTGGTGAAATCGGCAGACACGAGGGACTTAAAATCCCTTGGTAGCAATACCGTACCGGTTCAAGTCCGGTCAGCGGCACCATTATCATCTCCGCAAAGCCAGTAAAATCGGCGTTTGCGGAGATGATTTTTTGTTTATAAATCATTTTGTCCGCTATTTTCAAAATGACCGTCATTGACCGCTGCTTTTCAAGCTAATGGCATTTGCGACTGTGTCCATTGCCCTCACCTGCGCAGCTTGAAATGTATGCGCATATATCTGCAAAGTATTCCTCATCTCAAAAGGACACACAGTTTTAAATCCTTCTCAAACCGCCTAATCAAGCGGTTTCATCGTTTTTCTTAACATCAAGCCTGCGCTTATCGGGTAAGGGCTTATCCAACAATTTGTAATAAATATGAATATCCCTCGGTCTGTCAGCGGCGTACTCGTCCACAGTTATGTACTCGATAAGCTCCAAACACATCTCACGAGTAAGCTCCTGCACGTCTGTGTACTTTTTCAACCGCTTAATAAATTCGTCAACATCATTTTCGTCCTGCTTTACGGAATTAAGCCTTGCTTCAAGATTTTCAACTTTCTCGGAAAGTTCTTTCTGCTCCGCTTGATACTTCTCCAAAAGATTAACACAAACATCTTCGGGGATTTTTCCAAGCACTTTATCTTCATAAATTGACGGAATAAGCGTTTTCAATTCTGAAAGCCGAAATTTATCCTCTCGTAATTGACGTTGTTCCTCTGCAAGTTGGCGAGAATTAATTTTCTCTTTCTTTGAAAGGAACTGCTGACGAGCAAAATACTCATTTTCCACCACAAGAGCTGCCATTGAGCGAATATCCGCAAGTACGATCGCATTAATGTCTTTCATTTTGATGTGGTGACTTGTGCAGTAAAACTTTCCAAATCTGCTGTATGCACCGCATTGATAATTGTGACGCAAATATTTTCTCGGCTTTTTCTTACTTCCCGCCGTGGTGTTATTCCAACCCAAACGCATTTTATCTCCGCAATCAGCACAGTACATAAGTCCGCTAAGCGGCATAATTTCTCCGTGTTTGTCACGCTTTCCCTGACTTACGGAAGCTTCAACCTCACGGCACTTATCCCAAATTTCCTGAGACACAATCGGCTCATGTGTATTACGTACAATAGCCATTTCTTCCTCAGAACGGTTAATTATCTTATGGTTTTTGTAGGAAACCGTTGTTGTGCGTAACTGCACAAGGTGTCCGAGATAAGTCGGATTATTTACAATTCGCCGTATGGCTTCGGCGTACCAAAGATGAATTTTGCTTTTATTAGCAGATTTGGGGTGCTTATTTGAAAAATAATCGGCAGGTGTAGGAATATTCTCAGTGTTGAGAATATCCGCAATATGACGTGGACTTATTCCTTGTGACCTCATTTCAAAAATACGTCTGACAACACTTGCGGCAGGCTCATCAACGACAGGAAGCTTTTTTTCATCAGTACCCTTGACATATCCATAAGGCGCAAAAGTTGTACGATACTTCCCAGCCTTTGCATTTGCCTCAATGACCGTTCTTATCTTTTTGGACGTGGAGGCACTATGCCACTCGTTAAATAAATTCACAATAGGCATCATATCCATAGCCGAAGTGTCCTTATTCGCCGTGTCAACATTGTCATTAAGCGCAATAAAACGAATATTGTAAGTCGGGAAAATATAATCAATATAC
>CAMWRN010000089.1 GCA_947176675.1 uncultured Clostridia bacterium
CTTCCAAATATATGATTGCGGCAATTTCTTCCTTGTTAATGTATAATGGATAATCTCCGCAAATTCCGTTTATTTCATATCCGTATACATCGCCGTTTGTTTTGGTAACGGAAAAATTTTTGCATTTAATGATTATTTCACCGCCGCGTTTAAATATTACTTTCACTTTTTTATATTCATCGGCTGTAACTTCGGGCAGATTATTCAATTCTATTTCTTCTGCGTTTCCAAACACATTTTATCCCTCCCGTTCCCCATTGGGGAATTGCCTTTTTTGCAAACTTCTTTCTTTTCTCTTAAAATTGCAATTCCGTTTTTTCTGTGCTGTATTTCAATGTCAAAGCCATTTTTAAGGTTTCTGTTTATTATTTCGATTTCTTCTGCGTCAAGCAAAATATCAAATCCTTTCCTTACGCCGCGTATACGCCGGTAACGTCCGCAAATATACTCCGTATATCCTGCGGAATATCCGACATAAGGTCAGCGGCTGATTTAATTATTTCGTTATCGCTTGTAACATACCCTATCTCAATAGTATTATCGGGGTCTGCCGTTTCGTTGTCGTAAAGACGTGAAAAATCAACATATTCCGTTTCGGGCATTGTCTTTATGTTGTCCTCCAGATAATATGTGTTCTTGGCTTTGTTTGCCTCGTCAAGCATATTGTATCGGGGGTGATTGATTATATCAAATTTTGCCGTCATAAAGGGGTGCAGACCTCTTACCATTACAATACAGTCGTTGTTATCCATTGTGGATAATTCGTCAATGGTGGCAAGCTCCCTGCCTAAAATAGCGTTATTATATGACGAGCTGCCCTGCTTGCCCTTTGTCTGATTTATACTCTGCTGGTCGATAGTTTCCTTTCCAAGCTCCTTTGACAGATACTCGTTAGTAAACTGGTCTTTGCCGCCGAGATAAATCATTGTATCGCAGTTGCCGGGGAGTTCTTCCCACGATTTCTCATAAAGACGCTTTAGCTGCGAGAGGTTTTGTAAGATAATAACCGCCGATATTTCAAACTTACGGCACGTTGCCAGTACCTTGTCAAATTCGGGTATTTTGCCGCAGTTTGCAAACTCGTCAAGCAGACATCTGACGTGATATTTAAGTCTGCCGTGATAAAAAGTTATTGCCCTGTTGTACAGTGCGTCAAATAACTGCGTGTACATCATTGCCGCCAAAAAGTTATATGTGGTGTCGGTGGACGGTATTATGATAAATAACGCCGTGAGTTCATCGCCCATAGTTTCAAGATGTATGTTGTCGGTAAATGTAAGGTTGCGAACGTCCTCCAGCTTAAAGCATTGGAGTTTGGTGGTGGTGGAAATAAGGATAGACTGCATTGTTTTCCCTGCCGCCTGTTTAAATTCATCGTAATACTGCACCGACAAGGCGTTCGGCTCTGCCTCTTTTCGCTTGTCGAACATCAAGTCAAGGTCGGACTTTTCTTCCTCTTTGCCCTCTATGACCTTTGCTTTGTGGATAAGATCGAGAACGCCCGCAAAATTCTGCTCCTCCTCGCTTGCAGTCTCAACAAGCAGGAAACAAAGCGATGATAACAGCAGTCTTGTAGCGTCCGTCCAAAACTGGTCGCCGCCTCCCGCGCCCTCCTCTTTCGTGTTGAGCATAAATGTGTTTATCATTTTTATAACATTATTGCTGTTGATATTGCCGTCATTATCTTTCAGATAGTGAAAGGGATTGTAATTTGACGAGTGCTTCATATCGTTGATATTGAACACCTTTATCTTATATCCCTTGCGCTCCAGCATTTTCCCGCAGGACTGCAAAAGCTCTCCCGACGGGTCTGTCACAACAAATGACGTGTTGCACTGCATTATATTAGGTTTAACATAAAATCGGGATTTTCCCGTACCAGAACCGCCGAGAATTATCATATTAAGATTAAGCATAGGCTTTATCTTGGCGGCTGCCTTTCGCATTTCGGCTATTTTGCGAATGGAAATTACCTCGTTGTCCGTACAGCCGCCGCTTATTTCAAATGTCATATCGTTCTGATTGGCGTACTGCTCTGCGTAACCTCCTGTGGGTGAGTGTACGACAGCATTAAGGCATTGCCTGAATGACGTTATATCGGCTTTCTTAAATTTATCTCCCATATAAATGTCGGAGAGAGCATAGCACCTTTCAAACGCCGAAGTGCCTATATTTTCGGCTTTCTCCATTTCTATATGCTCCAGTTTTTCACAACCGAAAAATGCGCCTTTCTCAACATCGGTAACCGACGACATAGTGACTGATTTTACCTCCGACAATGCAAAAGCAAACTCGCCGATCTTATTTATATTATCGGGTACGGTCACTTACGTGTCGCTGCCGTTGTATTTTATAAGGGTATTTTTATCCGTTTCAAATATATCTGCCTCTGCGGAGTTCCCCATTGGGGAATTTTCCTCCGCTTTCTTAATCAGCCTGTCAATACGCTTCTTTTCGTTCTTTTCCTTTTTTCTGTCGGAGCGTGCCTTTGCCTTTTTTGCGCTGTCGGTCATAGCGTTTATATCACGCTTTTTGCGGTCAAGCACCAGAAACACGTCCGAAGCGGCTATGACATTGTTGTAAAAATCGTTGGTATCGGCAATAATATCTTTCTCCTGCCTGTTGCCCCAACGTGCCGAGCCGTGTTCCGTTCCTCTGCGGTGGTAACGCTTTCCGCTGCCCGCGAATTTCCATAAGATAATGAGCATACCGCCCAAAAAGCCGAATACCATTCCTTTTTTGGCAATTCCATTTCCCGTGAAAACCGCACCAAAGGCTTTTATAAAGGCGGCGGGGTTTGCGTAGTCGGATATTGAATTTAAGGCGGTAAGCCATTGTATGCCCTTTTTTGTTGCCGTATCTTCAAGGATATATCCGAACCACGTTGCAATAACTATTACAAGAACGGCAGCGGCGGCAAAAAACATAAATTCATATCCGTTTTTCTTTTTCTGTTCTCCGAAATTACTCGCCATAATATCACCTGTCCTGTCCCTTTGCCGACGCGGACTTTGCGATCTCCTTTGCCTTGTCCTTTACGGCGTTTATTTTTTCTCTTGCCTCTGCCGCATAATTTTTAAGCGTTTGCAGGGTCTGACGTTCGGGGTGCTTGGCGGCTTTCTCGGATTTCTCAAAGGAATTTATTATAACTGTCTTTTCCTTGTCGGTTACTCCCATTGCCGTCAGCCTGCTGCCGTCTATCCTGTCTTTCGACATTATCGCAGAATTTCCGTCCTTGCTTACTTCTATGCAGGAGGACGAGAGCGGCGTTACTGTTACTTCTCCCGCCTTTATCGGCTTTCCTGCCTCGATTATTTTTTCTCCTGCAAGCTGTTTCATAATCTCGGCGGCTGAAATGCTGTCCTTAATATCAAAATTTTTCATCACCGCCGCTTCTACGTCAGCTATTGGCATACCCTTGTCAATTTCCATATATTTATAGCTGTCTGCGCTTTCCTGAACAACTACCGCGCTGTTTTCCGTACAGTAATATGTAAAATTCGCAAGTTCGGGGTTTTTACTGTAAAAGGAATTTGTGATTATATCGGATTTCTCTTGTTTTACATCTTCAATCTTTTGTTTATCTGTATCACGGTAACTTTCTATAACCTTGTCCGCGATTTCCTTTGCCGCAAGCTCGCTGTAGCCCATTTCGGACAGTTTATTCATAACTTCAAGGCGGGGGAGTATGGGCAGAACGGTATACCGATTTTCGGATTTGTCAAATACAAGGCACTTTCCGCCGTTGTCCTTTGGCAGTTCATCAAAGCATACCGCCTTTCCCACGACCTGCTCCGATAACTGCGACTGTGCAAGGTACTCGCCTATATTGGGAATATCAGCATAGACTATCTCCGTCTTTTCAGCGGAGTACGCAAAAATTTCCTTGTAATTGTCGGGCAGCTTATTGTCAATGTCTTTGAGCAGCTTGCTGACGGCTTTCGGGGAAATACCCTGCTTCAAAAGCTCCGTTTTTATCTCGCTTGCCTTGTTTAATCCTAAACTTATAAGGCGGTTTTGTTCTGCACTGTACAAATCTATCCTGCGGAAATTGTTTCCCGACTGATAAATTTGTGTGTCTTTATTGACGTTATTATGTTTAGTGTTGTAGCACGCTGCAAGTTCCGCGCCCTTGCGTGTGGATTTAAGCATTTTATTTTCATCGAAAACATAATATTCTCTACCCATATCAAGCTTCATTGACAAGGTTTTACCGCCGCTTATCAGTTCCACTTCCGATTTATCCAAACGGAGGTAATCGAGAGCGGCTGTATTCGGCACTCTCACAAAATATGAGTTGTTGTCCTCCTCGATAACGAGCTTTTCCACGTCCATTGTCACGGTGTCGTCCGTTACGTCTATGAGGTATTTTTCGCTTTCGTCAAGGCTTGCCCGATATTCCTCTCTTGCCCTTTGAACCGTTTTCGAGATTTCTTTAGGGTAAAATACGGCAGTTCCGCTGTCGGTGCGGCAGAATTTAACGTCCGCACCGTACAATGATACAGCCTTATACAGTTCCTGCGCTTCTTCGGCGGTGAGTGTATCGGCGATAAAGTCAAGACTGTCAAGGGGAGCAGTCTGTTCATACCTTGTGACTTCTATCCCGCTAAGCTGTTTCTTTATTTCGGCGGCTTCATTTACTGCCGCTTTATACTGTCCATCAAATTCTCTCGGCACAACGTTCATATATTTTCCGTCATTCGACTTAAAGGAATATACGGGTATATCGTGACTTCTGAGAACGTCCGTTGTCAACTTCATATCTTCCTCGTTTATCTTGCCGTTTCCGTCCTTGACTATAAGGGACGAGGGATCGTTTTTCATTTGCTCGGCGGTAACGTGCTGTACAGCGGCGTTCACTTCCCCCATAAGCTGTGACGGTACTGCTATTACTGCGTTGTTTCCGTCTATAAGTTGCGTAGAGAAAAAAGAGCCGCCTATATCCTTTGCCGTCATTTTAAGCTCTTCTAACTTTTCTTTGGGTACGGTTATATACTTAAAATCAATACCCGCCTTTTTCAGCCTGTCAAAATCCTTTTTGGTGAGATTTCCAAACTTTATTTTAGGCTGTTTCGGCGTTTTGGTTTTATCCTTTGGTATGCCGCCTTTCCCGCTGCTGAGTATCTTGATGATTTCAAGCAGTTGTTTCAGAAATTCTATAAATACGATATTAGCGTCGTCGCCTACCATTATTCGGACACCTCGCTTTCCTTTTGGGGCAATATGATTTTATCCCTGTCGGTGCAGCCGTATGAGAACGGAGAAGCGTTAAACATTACCGTTGTATCTTTATCCTCTGCCGCTTTCCAACCGTTGGGGACGGTAAGGGGCAGTACGCGCCTTACTCCAATACCGTTGACTGTGAGGGCGGGATTTTTTTCGTCCTCCGTATATTCCGCATAGTTATATGTCATTTTAGTGGTACTGCGGAGATTATCCCGCTGTTTTATCTCCAGTTCGGGTATTGAGTTTGAGTATCGTACCGTGTTGCCGTTTGCAATATCTACAGTAAGAAAATGTGTTGACATAACCGTCTGTCTGTCCTCGCCGTTGTCTATGCCGAAAATCCTCTGTTCCTTTTCGGAATACGCCGACTTGCCGTCCTTATGATTTTTGATGTAGTTTACTGCGGCGGCGGTATATCCCCAGTTATAGTAAAGCTGTTCCGATGTAAGGGACAGGCTCTCGCATACCCTTTCGACCGTACTGTTATTATTGGCGGCGTATATCTCCAGCAGCTTGTAGGGGTCAAGCCTTATGAGGTATATCGCCTTACCGTCCACGTCACGGTTTATGTTTACGCTTTCGCTGTAAAAGACTTCCCACATATCCACCGATAAGAAAGCGTCCTTGTCAATTCCTACAGCGCGGGCGTAATACTGATAATCTTTTATGTCGGGAAAATCTTCCCCGTCTGTCATACTCTCGGAGAACCATTCGGCAACTGCGGCGATCTCCTTTTCCTGCTGACTTAAAATTACAGTTTCCTCTGCCTCCTGCACTGTACAGCCTGTCATTGCGACTGCCGCTGTGAGTAAAATTGCTGTTATGATTTTTTTGCACATTGTTTCCGCTCCTTTATTTTTATTCGGTAATTACATTATATCATATTCGATTTTCCGAAAATTGCAGCGAAAAACGGCGATTTCAACGTTTTTTCATATAATGGGGGGTAATAGAGATAATAGACGTAATTTAAAATTTTTGAGTTTATAGATTATTCAAATATGGAACGTGCTAAAACATTTTGTAAATTATTTGTGAATGATAAGGGCAAAAAAAATAAGCGGACAACACGTCCGCTTATTTGTACAGTTTAAGCCTAAAGTTTATTTGTTAAGTAAGAAATAAGAAGTTTTAAAATTACAGAGCAGATACGGTGGCAGCCCAGTAATACGGTATTCCTCCACCGTCTGTATAAAACGGTTGTCCATACGTTAAACCTTCAAAGCCTCCAGCGCCAGCGTTTAAATCGCTATTCCAAATCCGCATATTTTTCGTTCCTTGTACCTCTAAGTAACCTGATACTGTAACCGTGTGCCCCATTACGTAGGCGGAGTTAGCACCAGATGCAATGATTGGTGACGCGTTATCAATATTCTGTTTCAATTGCTCCCACGTAAGTGCGCTTAATCTGAGATAATTATAGTTAACTCCGTATAACCATAATGCATCTTGTATCTCGTATACATTTCCACCTGCATTGTAGTCTATTCCCATACGTGTGCAAACTTCAAATCCATTTACTACAGAAGTGTAAAAATAGTTATGTACGGTTGCAACCGAACTTGCCCAACATATATTATACCCATATTGTCCCATTGCATGCGGTAACGTCAAATATCCACCCATTTTTTTATTCAATAAGCTTTCCTCATCTAAATTTGCGTTAATATCCAAATCAAATAGATTATTAATTCGAGTATTCACTTTTGTCTGTTTTTCGTAAAAACTTTCATTCTTAAATGCCATATCTTCGGAATTTAACATATAAGGCTTAGCAATGCCTAAATCATCGTTATAATAATCGGTTGAATTAATTACGTTAAATTCAGTTTCAAAATAAACATCACCATTTAGGTAATAAACTACACATTCATTATCTATATAATTAATGTCATTAAGCAGATCAACCATACTGTCCAATGCATTACAAGCGTACTGTCCGTCATATCCTATAGCCTCAATAAGATAAACAACCTGATGTATACTTTCATCAATAATTGGAAAGTAAAACACATTATTTTGAGCATTAAGTTCTGCGTGATAAACCAAATACGGATCTCCGATATACAGAGCATTTACATCTGCTACTCTTGACATAAAGATGTTGTCGGTCATAAGATAGCCAATTATGGTATTAAAAGAATTGTTTACATAATTACTCGCTATTGTTTCTTGATTTACTTCGGTTGAAGCATTTTCAGAATTATATGCAAACGCCTCTACAGAACAAAACAGAAGCTGAATGCATAAAATGATGGATAACACAAAACATTTTATTTTCATATTAATTCTCCTTAATTATTTTTTAAAATTCAATCCATATAAGATTTTCTTTGTCAATAATATCGCTGTAGGATATGCTCAAACCTTTTTTCTCCAATATACTGTAGCAATCGCCCTCAATTTCAAGTTTATGCCTTGATAATCCTACATTGACAATATTATTTTCATTGTCAAGCAACTTTGTATCCATTCCATTTGTCAGAAGAACGTATTTCTTGTCCTTTTCCTTAGCAAGTTTTTCTAAAATGATTGAAAAGCCGCCATTCTCGCTGTCATTTACACTTACGCTCATTGTTTCAATTTTGTCCCTTAGAAACCTTACAGTGCCTGCTTCTTCCAAGTCTTTTGTGAAAATAAAACATTGTATAACGTCACTTGTTTGATTTGACGCTACATCAAAGAAGGTAGCACTACTGATTGACAGGTAACATCCATTTTCATTGTATAGCTTTGATGTTTGCATTTCATTAACAAAGCCGTAAACCAATGCGCTAAAAAGTCCTTTAAATTCCTTTGCAGCAAACGTCCCTTTTAAGTCAACGGCAGCTTTAATATTTTCCGATTGGGATATTATTTCCTCGCTGCATACATCACTGTATTCACCATATGACTTTATTGGACTGGTCAACACATCATCTTGCAAATCAGAAGTTTCTTGTCTGCCAGAAAACTCCAATGTCAATACATCATCTTGCACGTCAGAAGTTTCTTGTTTGCCAGAAAGCTCTGATATTATAAATGCTATAATGCACACAGCCAAAACAATTACAGTTATAATACCAATCTTTTTCATTTTCCCGCTTGCCCTCCATTATAAAACAAATTCTATTCTGTAACAATACAAAAAACAATTCCCAATTGGAAAACCTCACCCAGCATTTTTTACAATATTATTATAGTATTTATCACAAATAATTTTGTAAGTTATCACTCCTTTTTAACATTATAAATGCACATATTGTATAATTAAATACATAATTTACATTCTAAGCAATTTTTTTGCTAACAAAATCTTAACACCTCCTTTTACCGCTCTATATAGCCT
>CAMWRN010000090.1 GCA_947176675.1 uncultured Clostridia bacterium
CTGCATAGACTGTGCCTATGCAGCTTTTTGTTGTAAAAATTGATAAGAATAGCCGTGTAGATTTTTAGATAATATTCTGAAATAAAGGCGGATGATAAAATTTGACAGGCGTATATTTTTATGCAGTGCAATGGATAAATTAAACAATATTCAATCGGGAACTGCTGAATGTGAATAAAAAAATTTGTCGCTACAATAAAAGCTGTGCAAGATTCATATAAATGAATTTTGCACAGCTTTATTATATTGTTAAGCAACCTAATTAAAGATTGATAATAACCTTTCCGTCGCATGAAGGATTTACAGTGACGGGTTCTTTTCCGAACACCTTAACAGTGAAAGAAGCGGGGGTATTTGTGTAGGAGACCTCAATCTTGTCGCCGTTTCTGAGTGCTGTAAGTGTAAATACCTGTTCAGCGCCAGTGTTATAGATTTTACATTCAATTGTCTTTCCGTCTTCGGGTTCGTAAATAACAAACTCCGTTCCGTTCAGATAATCATACTCAAAATCCTTTTCAAAATTACCATAAGCGATAATGCTGTTAGGTTTAGCAAGGCAAGGAAGAGAGAAATAGTCAAATTTCTCGTTGTAGAACTTGCCGCCCTCGTACTGCTTTCCGGAAATAATGTCTGTCCATGTTCCCGAAGGTACGTAAAATTCAGCAAATCCCTCTTCGTTGAAAATAGGTGCAACTAAAATATTGTCACCGAACATATACTGACGGTCAAGGCTGAGACACGCAGGGTCGTTCTCAAAGTCGATAACCATTGCTCTCATCATAGGTACGCCCACTGTGGAGGTCTTGATAGCCTGCGACCAAATGTAAGGCATAAGTTTTCCTTTTAATTTTGTGAAAAATCTGAGTACATCTACCGACTCATCGTCAAATAGCCAAGGCACTCTGTATGAGCTGTTTCCGTGGAGACGGGAATGTGTGGAGAACAGACCGAATGCTGCCCATCTCTTGTAAATGTCGGGAGTAGCAGTAGCTTCAAAACCGCTCATGTCGTGACTGAAATATCCGAAGCCCGATGCGCATAGGGATAAGCCGCCACGAAGTGTTTCCGCCATAGACGTATACTCCGCCGAGCAGTCACCGCCCCAGTGTACAGGGAACTGCTGTCCGCCGACTGTCGCGGAACGTGCAAACAGGCAAGCCTTATTCTCACCGTAGTATTCTTTCAATACATTAAATACAGTCTTGTTGTAAAGATATGTGTAGTAGTTGTGCATTGCAATGGGATTCGAGCCGTCGAAATACTTGACTTTTGTGGGGATTCTCTCACCAAAGTCTGTCTTGAAGCAGTCCACGCCCATTTCGCAGAGTTTTTTCAGTTTAGAGGCATACCACTCACAGGCGGCGGGATTTGTGAAGTCCACAATAGCCATGCCGGGCTGCCACATATCGCACTGGAAAACGCTGCCGTCAAGGTTCTTGATGAAATAGCCGTTTTGCACACCTTCGTCGAAAAGTTTTGAACGCTGCGCAATGTATGGATTTATCCAAACGCAAATTTCAAGACCTCTGTCCTTGAGTCGCTTCAGCATTGCAGGAGGGTCGGGGAACTGACGGGTATCCCATTCGAAGTTGCACCACTCGTATTCTTTCATCCAGAAGCAGTCAAAGTGGAACACCTGTAAAGGAATGTCCCTTTCAGCCATGCCGTCAATAAAAGAAGTAACGGTCTCCTCGTCATACTTTGTGGTAAAGGAAGTAGTGAGCCACAGACCAAATGTATAGGCAGGGGGAAGTGCAGGTTTACCCGTAAGAGTCGTATAGTTTGAAAGTACCTCATGAAGGTTTTCTCCGCCAATAACGAAGTATTCCAAACTTTCACCGGGAACGGTAAAAGATACCTTGGAAACTGTATCGGAAGCTACTTCGTATGAGACCTTATCCGAGCTGTTTACGAAAATTCCGTAACCTCGAGAGGAAATGTAGAAAGGTATACACTTATAGGACTGCTCCGAGCAAGTGCCGCCGTCGGAGTTCCATGTTTCAACGGTCTGACCGTTTTTAACAAATGTGGTAAACTTCTCGCCGAAGCCGTAGATATTTTCGCCAACGGAAAGAGTAAGCTGCTCTCTTATATAGGAGTTCCTTGCATCCTGAGGGTAATCCCAGAAAGTGTCGTCCTGAGTATAGGCAAGTCGTGAAGAAAGTCTGAACTGATTTTCGTTGATGACGGTGGTAGCTCTCCATGAACCGCCTGTCAGCTTCTTGTCCTTGTGGAAATACTGAATATTCCAGTTGAATTTGCCGATGCGTACCTTGGTGTCACCGCTTATCAGCTCCCAGTATTCGCCGGATTCCTTTAATTCGGGAGTATAGCCTTGATCTTCGTAAAGATCAAACGTGGGCATATTGTCAAGTCCGCCCTTGTAGTGGATGACAGATACCTTGATAACATCCTTTTGAGTGGAGGAAAACGTTACATCGAGAACAGGACCGCCGAGGGTCATGCCTCTGTTCTGAATGTAGCTGGAGGGAGCAAGAACATTGATAAAGTTTTTGCCCGTTTTGATTTCATAAGCCTGAGAAGCGTAGCTTACCTCAAATCCTCTCTTGTTGAGCCAGAAACCGTCTGAAAATTTCATATATACCGAACTCCTTTATAAAAAATATGCTTTTGGGTGCAATTTTCAATCATATGTAAACGATTACGATTAAATGATACAACAGCGGCCAAAAAAAGTCAAGGGTTTTGTAAAAATTAACTATTTATTCATATCTGAACAGGCTTTATGCCTATACATCCAACAGGTTGCGAATATTGGAACAATGAGGGCATTGATGTATCAAGTGCATCAGCAATCTCGGCAAGCAAAGCGATCGATGGGGTTTTTCTGCCGCTTTCAATAAAAGAAATCATCGCAGGTGACACTTTAACCCGTTCAGCGAGTTCCAGCTGTTTAAACTTGCAAGCTATGCGCCTCGCGGCGATGTTTGCACCAAGAACACTCATTTTTTCACGCCCTTTCATTACTTTAGTTATTTATCATGGTAATTGTTAACGCAATTTATTGACAGATACGCCGAAATGTGTTATAATAAAGTCGCCAAACAAAATTAAACAACCTGACTTCCTAAATTTTTACATTTTAGGGGTCTGTATCGTTATACCTGTCAACGTTTACTTGCGTTAATTATATTATAACTCACATATGCAAGTATGCCAAGAGCAAATCTCGCAAACGATATTTTTTAGTGAGTTATATACAATAATGGAGATGATATAATGTGTATAATAGACAAAATAGTCGAATTAGCAGAACAAAAATCTATATCACAGCAAACCATATGTGATTCATTAGGCATAAAATCAGGTACTTTTTCTACATGGAAAACTCGAAAAAGTGACCCGCCCGCTAAATATATTGCTTGCATTTGCGAGGTGCTTGGTGTATCAATTGAATACCTTTTAACAGGAAAAGAAAGCATTTCCTTTCCTCAAATATCTAAAGAAAAGCAAGAAATTTTGGACTTATACGACAAATTATCCGAACGAAATAAAGGAGAGGTAATCGGATTTATTAAAGGTATTCTTAATGAGCAAAATGATAAGTCCGTAAAACGAAAAGGAGCATAAAATTATAAAGCTTGTTGTTGTGGACGGGCATATTCGTAGAAAAGAATAACCGCCAAATGGAGGTTAAAATAAAATTAAGAAACGGACGTGTTTTTATGGGAATAGGAGATATTTTTAAAGCAACCGAAAATAAGCAACTTTTACAGCAAGTTACGGATTTAAAAAGTCGGATTGAGGAACTAAACAACGAAAACTCTGTACTAAAATCTCAACTCACACCTGATTATTTTATAGAGTTAGAGAATAACGTCAATAAACTTAAACAAGAACAAAGCGAGTTAAATATCACTTTAAAACAACTTGACGAAAAAAGAATTGAAGCAAAGGCAGAACTGCAACGCTTAAAGCGTGAAGTGAATTTATATACAGCAGAAGCTGAAATGTGCGAATGCGGCGTTTATTCTTCCAAATACGATTTTGAAACATCTGCTTTATATGCCCAAAAACTTGAAGAAATCAAAGAAAAAGAAAAGCAAATGATTTCAAGCGGGGAAGCAGCAAAATGCGGTACTAATTGGGTTGTTCTCGGGTCGCGTGAAAAGGGAATAAAAATGGAAAAAGACACGATTAAGCTTTTACTTCGCGCGTTTAATAACGAATGTGATGGATACATAAGAAAGGTATCACACAGTAATATAGAAACTACGGAAAAACATATAGAAACGTCATACAATGTAATATCCAAGCTTGCCAAAGTCAACGATATAACAATAAGCGAAAAATATTTTGCGCTTAAAAAGCAAGAGTTATATTTAGCGTTTGAATACGCTTGTAAAAAGCAAGAAGAAAAAGAAGCAGCAAAAGAAGAACGTGCTCGGATTAGAGAAGAAGCTAAGTTACAGAAAGAAATTGAAGAAGCTCGCAAAAAATTGCAGAAAGAACGCGAACATTATTTGTCTGCTATTAAATCCATTGAACAACAGCTCGAAACTGCACAAGGAACACTAAGAGACGAATTATTAAGTAAACAAGCAGAAATTTCTGCGCAAATTTCTGATAATGATATTGCTATGAAAGATGTTGATTACCGAGAGGCAAATCAACGTGCAGGATATGTTTACATTATATCCAACATTGGAGCGTTTGGAGAAAATGTATATAAAATAGGTATGACAAGGCGTTTAGACCCTATGGAGCGTGTTGATGAATTAGGGGACGCGTCTGTTCCGTTTGAATTTGACGTTCATGCAATGATTTTTTCAAACGACGCTCCCGCACTTGAAGCTGCTTTGCACAAAGCCTTTGATAACAAAAAAGTAAATATGATAAATAAACGCAGAGAGTTTTTTAGAGTTACACTTGATGAAATAAAAGAAGTTGTAAAAGCAAATTTTGATAAAACAGTAGAATTTACTGACTACCCTGAAGCCGACCAATATAGAGCAAGCTTACAGATTTTGAACAATATAAAAGGAAACAATTTACAATGACGGGAGGTGCAAAATTATGAGCAAATCAGTAAGACATAGACATAACAAAGATGGTTCTATTACTACCACAACAACGTATAGTCATAAAAACATATTTGGAACACGTGTTGTTGATACCTATACAACGCGTTCTTCTCCAAAAACGGTAAAAAATCCGACTAAAATCAAGACATCAAACGCCGTTGCTATAATAATCGCTGTTGTTTTGATATTTATGTTATGGATATTTGGCATAGAGTTAAGTTGGAATGCCACGTTGATTAAAGCAATTTCAATTTTGATAATTACTTTGTTTGTCGCTTTTATGCTTGTAAACAATATACCGCCGCTTAAAGTATTGGTTTTGTCTACTTTTTTATTATATATCCAAAACGCGAGGAACGTGAACGGAACAAAGGAAAGCGAGGTGTATAAAATGAAAGTAAAAGTACGAAAGAAAGTGTTGAAAACCATTAATGCGGACTGGGTAAACCTTTGTATGTACGGATTAGATTAGAGCCGATTTGGGTCTCTTTAAAAGCTGTATCTAGTTTCGCTAAATAAAAGTTTTGCGAAATTAGATTAAATTAGTTAGCTACATCTTACGTCCCGTATTTGGTTCTATAGCACTAAATAAACTAAGTTGAACATTCCCATCAAGCATATTCCAACGAAATTTTGTATCATTCGGTAACAAAAATTCTTTATCTTCGCAAGAAAAACGCTTTTCAAAATCATGCAAAGTATGATTTGATTTAAACGATATCGGACTATCATTATCCCATTTCAATAACAATAGCCATAATTCGGGATAATTTTTGCGTAAAAATCGTAACTGCTTTACAGACTGATTATGACAAACCAACAGCTGCCGCGCATTGATGTTTCATAAATCGGACTTAACAAACCATTTTGTTTACACCAATCAAAACACATCTTTTCAGTCCATTCTGCCATAACAAGCGGAGATTTCTTGCTTTCGCTTAAATTGTGAAATTTTTTATGACAATATTTTTTTCACAGGGAAACACAGATAGTCATATACTTACTTTAAATGTACTTCATGTTAATAATTTATTTGTATATGAAATACACCTGAATATTCTTGTAAATTGTTTGAGAGTAAATGAACAAAAAATGTAAGCAAACATTTTATCTGCTTACATTTGATTTATGAGATTTTTAAAAGTCGTTATGTTCAGGTACATACTGTGCATTAAATCACGTATTTATACTGGTTTGCGACACTGTTAATTTTATCCTGTATCACCTGATTATATCAAATTTCAAATTTTTTACCATCCACTTACCGTCAAAATCAATGAAAAATTCAAGTTATAATATGAAAGTCGGTACATTGTGCTTTGTAAGAATTGTGTATTCATCGTCCATAATAAATGTATTATTATCCTGCCGACTGAAACGTTACCGTCACGCCGCCTTTGCCGAGTGCTTCCGCAAGACCGTCAGTATCGTCTATATGCCCGACGGGAGTATAGCTGTAGGAGGTTGAAAAGCTGTCGTAAAACAGCACCAGACAGCTTGAGCCGTAAAGCATTATGTTCCCCGAATTTATTTTATCGGGACTTTCCGTGTTTGTCGGCAAATTTTCGGGAAGATAAAAATATTTTTCGTTCCCGTTAAGCTCGCTCATATCAAGGGTAAGCGGCAGCATTTCCGCAAATTTTTCCGCCGTTTCGTTATCGTACAGCTCTGCATAAAACGTCTTATTTTGGACGGTAATTTCAATGTTCAAAATATTCTCCTCCTTTGCGCCCGACTGCTCCGATTTTTCGGACGGTGGGGTTGTATCGGATTTAACAGTCTCGGAATTATTTTCACTTTTCTGCACCGTGCTAACGGACGGCAGCAATATGTTGACTTCTTCCGAATTATTGCCGCAAGCCGCGGTAAAGCACATCATTGCAAGTGACAGAACCGTGCATACTAATTTATTCATAAGCCTTTCCTTTCTGTTTCTATCTTTTTAATAATTTTTGCGGGTACGCCGCCTGCAATGGTGTTCGGCGGAACGTCTTTTGTCACAACAGCTCCCGCTGCAATTACTGCATTGTCCCCAATAGTTACGCCGCCGAGAATGGTTGCGTGAGAACCTATCCAAACGTTGTTCCCGATAACAATAGGTCGTGGTATTATTGACTGTCTTTTATCATGGTCAAGGACGTGGTCAAGCGTCGCAAGCACCACCTGATGTCCGATAAGTACGCCGTCGCCTATGGTTATGCCGCCCTGATCCTGAAAACAGCAGCCGGAGTTTATAAACACGTTTTTTCCTACGCGGATATTTTTCCCGCAGTCCGTGTAAAACGGCGGGAACAAACGAAAGTCCTCTGTGGGACGTCCGATAAGTGTCTCAAAAAGCGTTTTCAGTTCTTCGGGGGAGTGATAAACGTTGTTTATTTGGGCAGTAATTTTCATTGCCTCCCCGCTTAACTCGGACATATATTTATGCACCTCTGAGCCGCCCTCTACGGTTTTGCCGCTATTTAAATAATTTAAAAATTCGCTGAGTTCCATCTCAAAACCTCCCGCCAAAATTAAACGGATTTACCCATATCATAAGCCTTTTGCAGCGCCGCATGATTTTTTATTTCGCCAACAGCGGTCACTCCTCCTGCGAACACCTTTCCCGCAAACTTTGCTTTGGGGAAGCATGATACCCAGCCCGAAATGCCTTTTTCCGCGCCGTCTATGGCGCTGTCCTCTTTGTCGGCAGCCACGGCAAGGAGATATACATGACGGAACTCATAGTCCGCTGAATACAAGGGATTTGCTCGGTCAAGAATTGTTTTAAGCTGACCGCACATTTCATAGTAGTAGATCGGCGTTGCAAAAACAATAACATCTGCAGTCAGCATTTTATCCGCAATTTCATTTGCGTCGTCGCGTATAACGCATTTCTGCGTTTTTTGACAGGCAAGGCAGCCTTTGCAGAAACCGATTGTTTTATCATAAAGCGTCACCTTTTCTGCAATGTTTCCCGATTCCTCCGCACCTCTTATAAATTCGTCCGCAAGCATTTCGGAATTGCCGCCCTTGCGGAAGCTTGATGAAATTACCAAAACTTTTTTACTCATAACTATCTCTCCTTAAATAATATTTTTTGCAAAAATAACAATACTGAAAACAATTAAAATTGCACCGAATATTTTATTTGCGTATCGGAAACCGCTGTACGTTTTTTTCTTTTTTATAATTTCAACAGCCGCAGTTAAAATACCCCACCAGATGTATGTACCGATAAAAATGCCGATGACAAGCAGAATACCGTTTTTAAGTCCTGTATTGCCGACAATTCCGAAATAGGAAAACGCAAACAAAAATGTGATAATTGCCGTAGGATTTGTTATACCAACTGCGAACGATGACAGGAACATTTTTATGCCGTATGCCGTCTGCTTTTGCGGAATATCTCCTGTCTCTGATACCCGTCTCCGCGCCCACGAGACCGAGGCGGCTGGCGTCTGCCGTCTG
>CAMWRN010000091.1 GCA_947176675.1 uncultured Clostridia bacterium
GATATATATGGGTACTCCCCGCGATGTGGTGGCAGATATGCTGCTTCCCGCATTTCTGCCGTTCAATTTGCTTAAAGGCGCGCTGAACAGCGGTATAGCAATGCTGATCTACAAGCCGCTGTCAAATATTATGCGCAAGGCGCATCTGCTTCCGGAAAGCACTTCTTCAGGGGCTGAAAGCGGCGGACATATGAAAAAATACGCATTTGTGTACGTTATCGCAGGATTTGTTATTGCCACATGCGCGGCGGTAATTATTATCTGGAATTTGTAAAAATCTGTTGACAAAAAGAGAAAACAGTGGTATACTGAAATTACAATCAAATATGCCTTATCAAGAGCGGCTGAGGAACTGGTCCTGTGAAGCCCGGCAACCTAATTACAGTAATGTGAGAAAGGTGCTAAATCCTGCGGAATTTTCCGAGAGATGAGGAATTTTTATAAAAAATTTCGCAGCGCTTGGAGAAGTTCCAAACGCTGCTTTTGTTTCTGAATTCAAATTTTCAAAATGGAAAGGTGATTTTTATGTCCAAAATGCTGTTTACTTCCGAGTCCGTTACGGAGGGACACCCCGACAAAATCTGCGACCAGATCTCCGACGCAATTCTTGACGCTATTCTCGAAAAAGACCCAATGGGGCGCGTCGCCTGCGAAACCACCGTTACTACGGGTATGGCTATGTGCATGGGCGAAATATCCACAAACTGCTATGTGGATATTCCCAAAATTGTAAGACAGGTGATTATCGACATCGGCTACGATCGTGCAAAGTACGGCTTTGACGGTCATACCTGTGCAGTTATGCAGTCCATAGACGAACAGTCCTCCGATATCGCAATGGGTGTTGACGAGGCTTTGGAACACAAGGAGGGCGAAGGTTCCGACAAGTTCATGACAGGCGCGGGCGATCAGGGTATGATGTTCGGCTATGCCTGCAATGAGACCCCAGAGCTTATGCCTATGCCTGTTTCTCTTGCGCACAAGCTTGCCAAAAAGCTTACCGAAGTGCGCAAAACAGGCGTCCTGCCTTATCTTCGTCCCGACGGAAAAACTCAGGTCACTGTTGAGTATGAGGACGGAAAGCCCGTAAAAGTGGAGACGGTTGTTGTTTCATCTCAGCACGCGGCGGAGGCTTCGCTGGAAAAGATCCGCGCTGACATTATCGAAAAGGTTATCAAGCCTACGATTCCCGCAGAGCTGCTTGCGGACGATACCAAGTACTTCGTAAACCCTACCGGACGTTTTGTTATCGGCGGTCCTCAGGGTGACAGCGGTCTTACAGGTCGTAAAATCATCGTTGATACATACGGCGGATACGCACGTCACGGCGGCGGAGCGTTCAGCGGAAAGGATCCCACAAAGGTTGACCGCAGCGCGGCTTACGCGGCAAGATACGTGGCGAAAAATATTGTTGCGGCGGGACTTGCCGACAAGTGCGAGGTTCAGCTTGCATACGCTATCGGCGTTGCAAAGCCTGTTTCGATAATGGTGGATACTTTTGGCACAGGCAAGGTTTCAGATGATAAGCTTGCTGAGGCTGTTGACAAGGTATTTGATCTGCGTCCCGCGGCGATCATCGATGCTCTGGAGCTTCGCAAGCCGCAGTACCGCAAGCTTGCAGCCTACGGACACATGGGACGTGAGGAACTTGGCGTTGCATGGGAGCGAACAGACCGTGCGGACGAACTGAAAAAAGCGGTGCAGTAACCAATTCGGACGTTCCGTTCAAAAAAGGACGGCGGATCGTTATTCTGTACATTAAAAAATTAGTATAAAATAAAAATCCGAAGCACTTTAATGATGCTTCGGATTTTTATATTTACTTAAATTTATTCAAGTTCAAACGCACCGGTGTAGAGCCTGTAGTACTGCCCCTTTTCGGAAATAAGCTTGTCGTGGCTTCCGCGTTCGATAATGCGTCCCTGTTCCAGAACCATTATTACGTCGGAATTCTTTACAGTTGAAAGCCTGTGAGCGATAACAAAAACAGTCCTGCCCTTCATAAGAGCGTCCATACCGCGCTGAACTACCGCTTCGGTATGGGTGTCGATAGAGGACGTAGCTTCGTCCAGTATCATAACTGGGGAATCCGCGACTGCCGCGCGGCTGATAGCAAGAAGCTGTCTTTGTCCCTGTGAAAGATTGCTGCCATTTTCGGTAAGCTCCGTATCATATCCCTTTGGCAGGCGTGTGATAAAGTCGTGCGCTCCCGCAAGCTTGGCGGCGTTTACGCAGTCCTCGTCAGAAGCGTCCAGTCTTCCGTAGCGGATATTATCCATAACCGTGCCTGTGAACAGGTTTGTATCCTGAAGAACGATTCCCAGACTGCGGCGAAGATCAGCTTTTTTAATTTTGTTGATGTTTATTCCATCGTAGCGTATCTTACCGTCCGCAATGTCGTAGAAACGGTTCAGCAGGTTGGTAATGGTAGTTTTTCCCGCGCCCGTCGCGCCTACGAAAGCAACCTTCTGACCCGGCTCTGCGTACAATGTAACATTATGCAGAACAGTCTTGTTTTCCTCGTAGCCAAAGTCCACGTCGTCCAGAACCACATCGCCGCAGAGCTTTGTGTAAGTAACGGAGCCGTCAGCCTGATGAGGGTGCTTCCAAGCCCATGTGCCTGTACGCTCGGTGCATTCGGTGATAACGCCGTTTTCCTCGCGGGCGTTTACCAGTGTAACGTAACCGTCGTCAACCTCCGGTTCGCGGTCTATGATGTCGAAAATACGCTCCGTACCCGCAAGACCCATAATTACCGAGTTTATCTGGTGAGAGACCTGACCGATATTTCCCGCAAACTGTTTTGTCATATTAAGGAAAGGCACAACAACGCTTATGCTTATAGCCATTCCCGAAATGCTTACGTTGGGAACGTTGTTAAGGTACAGGAAGCCTCCAACTATCGCAACGGCAACGTACAGAACGTTTCCTATGTTGTTGAGGATAGGTCCGAGAATATTTGCGTACTTGTTGGCTTTTTCGGATTCGCGGAAAAGCTCGTCGTTGATCCTGTCAAAGTCAGCCTTGCTTTCTTCCTCGTGGCAGAAAACCTTTACCACCTTCTGACCGTTCATTATTTCCTCGATGTAACCTTCTTCCTTACCGAGAGCGATCTGCTGGCTTACGAAGTACCTTGCCGAGCCGCCGCCTACCTTTTTGGTGACGAGAAGCATTATAATCACGCCTACAAGCACCACCAGCGAAAGCCATACACAGAAGTAAAGCATGATAAAGAAAACAGTCGTGATCGTTACCGCCGATATCAGAAGCTGTGGAAAGCTTTGTGATACCATCTGACGGAGGGTGTCGATATCGTTGGTGTAGTGGCTCATGATGTCGCCGTGATTGTTTGTGTCAAAGAATTTAACGGGAAGATTCTGCATATTGTTGAACATCTTTACCCGAAGCTTTTTAAGAGTACCCTGTGTGATTATCGCCATAGTCTGGTTGTAGAGAAATCCTGAAGCCAGCGACAGCACATAGAACACCGCCAGTATCAGTACGGAATCTATGATAGCTTTGCCAACGGTTTCCCACAGAGCACCGCTGTTCCAGCTTTCCTCGACCGAGGAAATTACTCTCTGCATAAATATTGAGGGAATTGAGCTTACTACAGCGTTAAAAATAATACAGACAAGAGTCAGCGGCATCATAACGGGATAAAATCCGAACAGGGTCTTTATCAGTCTGCCTGCCGTACCTTTTTTTACCTTTACGGGACCTTTTTTCATTTCCTTGCTCATTCCTCATCGCCTCCCGTCTTATTCTGAAGCATATAGAGATCCTTGTAGATATCGTTTGTTTTCAGAAGCTCGTCGTGCGTACCCGCCGCGCTTACTGTACCGCCCTCCATGACAATTATCACGTCCGCGTCCTGAACGGAGGAAATTCTCTGGGCGATGATAAACTTTGTGGTCTCGGGGATAAAGTCCCGCATCGCTTTTCTGATAAGAGCGTCGGTCTTGGTATCCACCGCGCTTGTGGAGTCGTCCATAATAAGTATCTTAGGCTTTTTCAGAAGCGCTCTTGCGATACACAAACGCTGCTTCTGACCGCCAGAAACATTTGCGCCTCCTTGTTCTATGTAGGTGTCGTAGCCGTTCGGGAAACGGGTGATAAACTCGTCCGCTTGCGAAAGCTTGCAGGCTTCGATCATTTCCTCATCGGTAGCTTCTTTGTTGCCCCAGCGGAGATTTTCCTTTATCGTACCCGAAAAAAGAATGTTTTTCTGCAATACTACCGCTACCTGATTTCTAAGGGTATCAAGGTTGTATTCGCGGACGTCCCTGCCGCCCACCTTTACCGTACCGCTCGTAACGTCGTACAGTCTTGAAATAAGCTGTACCAGCGAAGATTTGGACGAACCCGTTCCGCCGATAATACCCACAGTCTGACCCGACTTTATGTGCAGGTCGATATTTGCTAATGTCATTCTCTCTGCGGAAGCGGAATATTTGAAGCTTACGTTGTCGAAGTCCACAGAACCGTCGGCGATCTCGTAAACGGGATTTTCGGGATTGCTCAGCGAGCTGTCCTCGTCCAATACTTCAACGATACGCTTGCATGATTCAATTGACATAGTTATCATAACAAAGATCATTGAAATCATCATCAGGCTCATAAGTATCATAAAGCTGTAAGTAAGCAGTGCGCTGAACTGTCCCACGTCAAGGTCTGCACCTCTTGTGGTGATGATAGTGTAGGAACCGAAAGAAAGCACGAACACCATTACCGCATAGAGACAGAACTGCATGAGCGGGTTGTTGATTGCGAGTATCCTTTCTGCCTTGGTGAAATCGCGGCATACGTCCTCGGCGGCCGCGCCGAATTTTTGTTTTTCATATTCCTCGCGGACATAGGATTTAACTACTCTTATGCCCTTTATGTTTTCCTGAATTGAGCTGTTGAGGTTGTCGTACTTCTTGAATACGCTTCTGAACAGGGGCATTACCTTGTAGCTTACAAAGAACAGTCCAAAACCAAGGATAGGCGTTACCACAACAAAGATAGCTGCCATTTTTCCGCCCATGACAAATGCCATTACAAATGCAAATATCAGCATAAACGGTGCGCGGATCGCAGTACGGATTATCATCATGTATGCCATCTGTACGTTTGTAACGTCGGTGGTGAGACGAGTCACAAGGGAAGATGTGGAAAATTTGTCAATGTTTTCAAATGAAAACTTCTGGATATTATAGAACATATCCTTACGAAGATTCTTTGCCAGTCCGCAGGACGCCGTAGCGCAGGTCGAACCTGCCAAAGCTCCGAACATAAGTGACAGACACGCCATTACCACCAGAATAAGACCGTAGGTGACAATAGTGTCCATTTCGCAGCCGTCCTTGATCTTGTTGACCAGCTCCGCGATGATAAACGGGATAATACATTCCATGACTACCTCCATAGCAACCAGTAAAGGCGTTGCTACAGAGACTTTTTTGTACTCGCGTATACATCCGGCTATTTTTTTAACCATACGCATTCTACCTCACTTTTTTTTAAAATATCTTTTATTATAGCATATTTTTCCGAAAAAATCAAATGTTTTAGGGTGAAAATTGGGTGAAATCCGATCGACCCAAACCAAGCGCTGTGGAAATGCTTTGACATTTTTTCGGATATACGGTATAATATCTGTAAAACAATTCATATCGGGAGGCGGCGTAAGTGAAGAAAATTCTTGTGGTACAGGGTGGCGGACGACCGAACGGGAACACCGCGCAGCTTGTAAGCTCCTTTGTGAAAGGCGCGGAGGAAAGCGGACATTCGGTCGAGACCGTTTCGCTTGTAAAAAATGAAGTCAAAGGCTGTCTCGGCTGCAACGCCTGCCGTTACGGAAAGCCCTGCGTTCAAAAGGATTCGTTCAACGACCTCGTTCCGAAAATAAAAGCCGCCGACTGCATCGTATTTGCTTCGCCGCTTTATTTCTGGATGGTCTCGTCGCGTCTGAAAGCGTTTATCGAAAGGTTTTACTGCATAGCGGAGGAGGATATGGCTCCGCCGCTGGGCAGATACGAAAAATATCCGATAAAGGACTGCGCTCTGCTTATGACCTCGGCGGACGACTTTTTCTGGACGTTCGAGCAGGCGGTTTCCTATTATCGGTTTGCGCTTGTAAATTACATCGGCTTCAATGACAGAGGAATGGTGCTTGCGGGCGGCTGCGGAGACACTAACGGAAAACCCCGCATTGACGAAACTTCCCATTTGCGGACGGCTTACGAATTCGGGAAAAATATCTATCCCGCTCAATAAGGCATCCGCTTTTCGTCTGCGCATAATCACAAATATCAAAAGGGACGGCATTTGCCGTCCCTTTTGATATGCAAATATATGACCCGGTAGAGGAGGTTATTTTAGTTACTGTCCGAGGAACATAACTGTGCAGAGACCTTTGCGCTGCTCCTCTGTTGGGAGCTTCAATACTCCCTTGTTAAGCAGGTACTCCATAATATGAGTGTGCAAATTGCAGGCAGAATTCTGTCCGTAGTAGCGTATAAGGTCGTGCATATGCTCGGGCTGGTTAAGAATGTCCGCTTCGGAAGACTTTTCCGCATACTCCTTGGAGAGAGACAGTACCTCGTCGTTTGGCTTTGGGAAAAGTTCAAACCACTTGCTCATTTCCTGTGCAATAATAATATTTACCTTGTAGCCCGAATCGGTTTTCACCAGATAGCCGCGGTCAAGCAGACGCTTGTAGGCGTACAGGTTAGCGTCGTTTTCCGCAAGCTCGCCTTTCATGAAATAGTACAGCTTATCGTAATCCTCGGAAAGATTTTCACGCCAGCCCTCGCGGCTGCCCCAGTACACGTCAAGCCGCCAGCTTTTCCATGTGTAGGATTTATCCCATGAAAACGGTTCATCAGGCATATTGGGATTACGCCACATACTGCCGCAAGCCCAGTAAATATTTTCGCCGGCTTCATTTTTTAACGGTACGTCTAAGGTTGCGCTTGCTACAAAGTCGCCGCCGTCCTTGCGCTTTACGGAGTATTTCATATCGTTGATATCAGCCGTAGCAAGCTTGTCAACGATTGGCGGAACCATACTCCATTTAAGTAGATTTATGTCATTGTCGGGAACAGTGAGAAAATCGGGTATTTCCTTGATGTTTTCGAGATAGGGGATGACAAATTTTTCCGCAAACAGTTCTGTGTATTTTTTGTCAATACTCCTGTAAACAGCGTTCGCCTCTTCGCTTGGTATAAAGATATGAATATTGGTGCGGTACTTGCCGTCGGGAAGCTTATCCATATAGCCGTACTCTTCGAGAACGGCAACCTCGTCTTCAACAAAGATCGGGTTTATGCCAAGTTCCTCGGCAATTTCGTTGATAGTGCGGGGGTGATGGTACGCCGCATAAGCAATGTTCTGTGTTACAGTTTTTGCGAGGAAATCGGCGGTGTCGCCCTTTGAGCCGGGGTGACCGTTGTGTCCCATACTCGTAAAACGTATTGGATTTATTCCGAGATTACCTATTGTTCTTATTTTATCCATATTCATAATTAACTCCTTTCGTGTGCATGACAGGTGCCATTTTACAGTACCCTCTGGGATATCCATAGCCGCGGCAATGGTTCTGACTTTTTCCTGTCGGTAATAATGGCGTACAACGATCTCGCGCTGAATTTTTGAAAGATAGGCTATTTCGCGGCGGATTATCCCGTATTGTTCCGATTGCTGGAATTCCTCCGCAAAGTCTCTTTCGTCGGGAATCTGTTCAAAACTGTTTGTGCCGTCAAAGCCGCTTATGCTGTCAAAGCTGCGTGACTTGCTTTTCCTGCCGATGTATCTCGTCCATACGTTGTGGGCTATCTTGTAGATGTAACCGTTCACATTGACGATATTTTCACGCTTTACAAGTACCTCGTAAACCTCTGCGATTATTACTGCGGACAGTTCTTCCGCCTCGTCAGGGTTTCCCAGCTTGTTCAATGCAAAGCCGTACAGTTTCTGAACATATTCTCTGATGATCTTATCAGCAGCCTGCTTATTCATTTGGAGCTCCTCCTTTTTGAACGTTCAATAATATAGTGTGCTGTGAAGAAAAACGGTTGGGAAATTTTTAAAAAAATTTTGATTTTACATAAAGCAGCATAGCTGTAATATTTTGCCATCAAAATTATGGTACCATTTTAATGTCTTCCAATAATGTGCGTTTGAGGCGCTTCCTTTTTGAACGTTCAATAATATAGTGTGCTGTGAAGAAAAATGGTTGGGAAATTTTCAAAAAAATTTTGATTTTACATGAGGTAACATAACAGTAATATTTTGTCAACAAAATTATGGTACTATATTTAATGTCTTACAATAATGTGCGAAAGGAAGATAATTATGGCGGACGAAAAGAAAAAAGGCATTATCTCCGAATTTAAGGAATTCATCGCCAGTGGAAACGTTATCGACCTTCAGACATTCAGATAAAAATGTTTAAGACGGCGGGATTTTCAAGTGCGGAAAATGTACTCAGAGTTGAAAA
>CAMWRN010000092.1 GCA_947176675.1 uncultured Clostridia bacterium
GCGGTACGCCGTACCCGCAGGCGGCATTGGCTTGTTGTTGACCGCCCACACCGCTTCAAGGACTTTCCACGCATTTATATGGGCAAGATATCTCTTTTTCAGCACATCAGCCGTTTCAAGCTTTATCTTCACCGTCATAAGCCAATGGTACAGACCGTCCCTGACCTTTTGCGGAGTGTGGTAGCTTTCATATTTTTGTTTGGCAAGAGCCATTATTTCGGATAACCGTCCGTCACGGTCAAACGCGATTTCAGCGTCAAGATAGTGATAAACGTCCATAGGTTCGGCGTTGAGCTTTTCCACGGCGTATTCGTAAGTCACAAACGAAGTCTCCACAAGAATACCGTTGGTAAAATGAGTTTCAAAGCAATGCCTGTCGCACAGCACAATTATGTCAATGTCCGAATTTTCAGAAGCACAGCCGCAAGCAACAGAACCTGTAAGCAGTACTCCGCTTACAGTTCTGTCGTTGGTAAGATTTTCAAGCTCACGAATAAATATATTGCGCTGTTTTATCGGTCCACTTATCATTTCTGCTCGTCCTGAACGGCGAAAACCTTGAATTTCCTTTATTCTTATTTCCGTCATTTTCTCAAGAAACAGCAAGTCCTCCAAGTCGGGATTGTCAACTCGGAAAGTACAGCCGCAAACATCATTGAATTCTTTCCCGAATATTACCTTGCGCCGTCCGCCGCCGCAAGAACCGCAGTTACCGCAATGGTCGATGTGTTTCCATGCGGTCTCCTTTATTTCATCAGCATAATGTGATTTTTCAAGCCATTCCGAACCCATATCGTCAGACCAAACTGTCCAGCGATTGTCCTTTTCGTCAGGATCGTTTACTGCAATAAAGCATATGCATTTATCTTCCAGTTTTACCCAATAGTATATTTTATCTTTCCAGCAATCGCAGTTATCCTTGTAAAAAGTCAAATGATTATCTTCCAGATAATGGACAAATCTCAAAGCAATTTCCCTGTCAGCCGAGGATAATTCCCTGTTAATATAATCCTTTATGTTCATCTCTGCCATATTTCTCCTCCAAGCTTTGGTAAAAAATCAGTATAAGAGAACAGAGGGACGGGTACGCCCGTCCCCCATAGTATCAGACATCATTACGGCTCGTCCTGAACGGCGCAAGAGGTATACCGTTCTTGCTGTAAACGGTCACATCACCGTAGTTAGTCCAGTTATAACGCAGATAAACAGGCTCGGAGACATCGGCGGAACGTACAAAAATCTTGTCCCCGCGTATTTCCGCGTCGGCAGGCTGATATTTCTTATCACTGCCCGCGATCTCAAATCCGACGATTTTTTCGCCCTTTACGTCAAAGCCGTCGGAAACGTGGTCGAAGCTGACAAGCATACCGCCGTCGGTGCGTATGCAGGACTTATAGATTGCTCCGTAAGCTTCGTCCGCGGAAATTTTTCCGTACACATGATACAGCGCCTGCAAAGCAAGACGGTATCCCACAGGCTCTTTGTCAATGGGGTGAATGTTGTTGAACTCGCCCTTATCCAGAGCAATAGCGATACCTGTGTTTGCCGTAGTTTGGTGCACCCTCATCTGAGCTTCACGTATTTTGCACCAGTGCTTGAAATCTTCGTCCCCCTCGTTCATGAACATTGGGAGCTGTACAAAGATAAACGGCAGGGAATCGTCCTCCCAGTCGGTGCGCCACTGCTCGATAAGAGCCTTGAAAAGCTTGTAGTAGGTGTCGGGCTTGTGGTCGTCACTTTCACCCTGATAATAGATAAATCCTGCAACAGTATAGGGGCATACCCTTTTTATCATTGTCTCGTAAAGTCCGCTCGGACGGAACGGAGATTTGGGACCAAGCGGCTCAGGCCATCTTGACGGACCTGCATATTCCTGCGCTCCATCCCATGTGGGGTTGGGAGTTGTGGCATAATATTCGTTTATTTTGGGCTGCCACGCGTTGTACCATTCCTCGTACTCTTTCAGCTCCGCAAGGTATCCCTCAAAGGTTTTGTCCTCCATAGCCTTGTCGTACTCGTCGATGTAGGACTTTGTATCCGCGTCCTTTTCAAGATAAGTTCGGCTCATCCATGCCGAAGCGGAAGTGCCTCCCCAGTTGCAGCCTATGATTCCCACAGTCACGCCAAGCTCTGCGGAAAGCTTTCTTGCGAAATAATATCCAACTGCCGACCAGCACTTCGCCGACTCGGGAGAAGCCGTTGCCCAGCATGTGTTTCTTTCCGCAAAATGGAAATAATCGTCTATATAGGCGATCTTTTGGGTGTAATAAAATCTTACGTTGGAGCCTTCGATAGCCGCAAGATCCTCCTTGCCCGTAAGGGAATTCTGCAATTCCAGTTCCATGTTGGACTGTCCGCCCGCAAGCCATACCTCGCCTATCATAACGTCATGCAGAACTATCTCTCCTCCTCCTCCGTCGGTAACCTTGAGTTCGTAAGGACCGCCCGCCTCCATAGGGGGAAACGTTACCGACCATTTCCCGCCTATAGATGTTGTCTCGGCAGAATTTCCGCCGATCTCCGCCTTTATCTTGGTGAAGCTGTAAGCGCTGCCCCAAACGGTAATATTCTTATTCCTTTGGAGTACCATGTGATCCGTGAAAATTGCCGCAAAATTAAAAGAAGCCATAATAATACCTCCGCTTTATTTTTTCGGTACGGAAACGCCAAAGCCGCCATACCGATAATTTCCCGTAATTCCGAAACGTCCCCGCCTGTGAAAATACTTACAGACGGGGACATCAAGCCGCGATCCCGACCGCCTTTGCTGCATTTCCCTGCGATTTGCCGCAGCGGTCAGTATAATCATATTTTAGTGATCTTGGCAAAATTAGCCATAAGCTTTTTCGTTCCCACGCTGTCGAACGCCACTTCAAGCATAGCGTCGTTGCTGATCTTCTTTACCGAAATGACCGTACCGTCGCCAAAAACATTGTGCTTGACACGCTCTCCTACGGAAAAATCCGCATTGACGCTCTTTTTGCTCTGCTCCGCTTTTCTGTTCGCAAGCTCGCTTCTCAAGCTGTATTTTGGCGCGCTTTGGACGATTACCTCGTCAGTACAGTCCGAACCCTCGGCGCGGACTGTACTGTCGATTTTTTCCACATAGTCCTTGCCGATCTCCTTTACAAAACGGGAAACAAGGTTTCTGTTGGTAAAGCCGAACAGCATTCTCTGCTTGGCGTGGGTAATAAATAAATTCTCTTTGGCGCGGGTTATAGCCACGTAAGCAAGCCTGCGCTCCTCCTCCATATCCTCCTGACTGTCCATGCTGCGCGTACCGGGAAATATACCTTCCTCCGCGCCGACAATAAACACCGTAGGGAACTCCAGACCCTTTGCGCTGTGCATTGTCATCATGGATACCGCGCTGTCACCGCTGTCAAGCTTGTCAAGATCGGTATAGAGGCTTATCTCCTCTAAAAATCCCGAAAGACTGGCTTCATCGCCGTTTGCTTCCTCATACTGTGTCATGGTGGTCTTAAGCTCGCTGATATTTTCCAATCTGCCAACGCCTTCGTCTCCCAAAGCCTTCATGGCATTTGCATAACCCGTTTTGTCCAGCAGCTCGTCCAGAAGTTCGCTCAGGGAATGAGTTTCCGCAAAATCGGACAAATGTGCAAACATATTCGCCGTCTTGACAAGAACCAAAGACTTTTTCGACAGCACGGGATAGCTTGCGCAGTCCCGCATTACCTCTATGGGCGAGATGTTCAAGTCGCCCGATATCTGTTCTATCATCGAAACTGTTGCGTCCCCGATACCGCGTTTTGGTTCGTTTATAATCCTCTTGAACCGCAGCATATCTCTATTATTATTCAGCAGAGCGAGATATGAGGTAATATCCTTTATTTCCCTGCGGTCGTAGAACCTTACGCCGCCTATGACCCTATAGGGTATCCCCTTGCGTGTAAATGTCCGTTCGAGGCTGTTGGACTGTGCGTTCATGCGGTACAGTACGGCGAAATCCCCGTAATCCGCACCATTTTCGGCAGCAGACTCTATCTCGGAAGCCACATACTCCGACTCGGCAGACTCGTCCACAGCCTTATAGACAGTGACCTTCGCGCCGTCTCCCGCGGAAGTCCACAGCTTTTTTTCCTTTCTGCCGAGATTGTTTGCTATTACCGAATTAGCCGCGTTAAGTATGTTCTGAGTAGAGCGGTAATTCTGTTCCAGACGTATCACCGCGGCGTTTTCAAACTGCTCCTCGAAGCCAAGGATATTCTCGATAGTCGCCCCGCGGAATTTGTAGATGGACTGGTCGTCATCGCCCACAACGCAGAGATTTCGGTGTCCCTCCGCAAGCAGGGAGACAAGTCTGAACTGCGCCTGATTGGTGTCCTGATACTCATCCACCATGATGTATTCATATTTTTCACGGTAACGCTTCAGTACGTTCGGTTCTTTCTCGAAAAGTTCCACCGTAAGACGGATTATATCATCAAAATCCAGCGCGTTTGCATCCCGCAAACGTGTCTGGTAAAGCCTGTACAGCTTTGCGATGCCCATTTTGCGGTAATCGCCCTTAGCCTCGTTTTCAAATTCGTCGGGAGTGATCAGCTTATCCTTTGCCGAAGAGATCATTCCCAAAACCATTCTGGGCGGGAAAGTCTTATCGGACAGATCAAGCGGTTCATAGCAGCTTTTCAGCAGACGCTGGCTGTCGTCGCTGTCGTAGATCGTAAAGCTTGAAGTATAGTACCCCAGCCTCTCTATCTCCCTGCGAAGTATACGAACACAGGCAGAGTGGAATGTCGCCGCACAAATACTATCCGCATTGTTTCCCAGCATTGAAGCGAGACGTTCCTTAAGCTCCCCCGCAGCCTTATTGGTAAAGGTTATCGCCAGAATGTTCCAAGGATTGATCCTGTTAACAGCAATAATGTCCGCAAGACGTGATACAGCCGATTCGTCACGGCTGCCATCGTAGGTTTCCAAAAATGCGATATCTTCATCGCTCACCGAAGCGGGGACGTTTTCATCGTTATAGGCGTTGCCGAAAGTGACCATATTTGCAATGCGGTTGACCAGCACCGATGTCTTGCCGCTGCCTGCGCCCGCAAGCACGAGAACGGGACCTTTAACCGTAAAGACCGCTTTTTTTTGCATATCGTTGAGCTGCCCGAAATATTTTTCCAGTGCGTTTCTTTTAGCCCCTGTAAAATTTTGACCGTTAGTCATATAATCCTCCAATAATTACAGTAAACCCAAAAGGTTTCAAAAGTTTATCATCGATTGAAAAGATTGAAAAATTTATGTAAGGTTCTCAAAAAAATATACAAAGCTTATATTATTTTTTCAATCCTTTTTACATTCAATGACTTCCCATGCTCCATACCGAAAGGCGAGCTTGTTTCATTCGGGAATAACCTTATTATACCACATTGCGCCGTCAAAAGAAAGTGCATTTTTTTATTTTTAACATTTTTATAATATTTATGTTCAAAAAAATCGGAATAAAACCTATGGACTGCATAAGCAAAGGATTTGCGGGTCATAATCTTTTTTGAAAGGCAATCTTTCCGAAGACGTGCCGTCAATCAGAAAGGAACTTTTTTCCAATGAATACTACCAAAGAACAATGGTCCTCACGTTTCGGTTTTATCATGGCGGCGGCTGGTTCCGCAATAGGGCTGGGAAATCTCTGGAAATTTCCCTACGTCGCAGGCACAAACGGAGGAGCGGTATTTCTGCTTCTGTATATCATTTTCCTGATGCTGCTGGGAATACCGATACTTTTGTCGGAACTTGCCATAGGCAGGTCGGGAGGAATGAACGCGATAGATTCCTGCAAAAAAATAAACCCCAAATGGGGTTTTGCTGGCGCATTCGGAATAGCAGGGGCATTCGGAGTAATGTCAAGCTACTGCGTGGTAGGCGGTTGGGTCATACGGTACATCATCAACAGCTTCGCCAACGGCGGCGCAAATATGAATGCGGAATACTTTTCAGACTTTTCCTCCCGCGGCTTCGAGCCTATCCTGTGGACATTCATTTTCATGGCGGCGACCTGCTTTATCGTCGCAGGAGGTGTCACAAAAGGAATAGAACGCGTAAGCTCCGTTCTCCTGCCTATACTGATAGTTTTCCTTATCGGTATAATGATCTACAGCCTTACTCTGCCGGGAGCGCTAAAGGGAGTGAAGTTTTTCATAGTGCCGGATTTCGCGGAAATAGGCGGTTTTTCGGGATTTATCCGCATCGCCCTTAACGCAATGGGACAGGTCTTCTTCTCTCTTTCGCTGGGAATGGGTACACTTATCACCTACGGAAGCTATCTTCCAAAGAACAGCAAGCTTGTCTCAAGCACCGTCACAATAATTGCCATGGACACAGCTATAGCCCTTGCTGCGGGATTTGCAATACTTCCTGCAGTATTCTCCTTCGGACTTGAACCGGACGGCGGATTCGGACTTATTTTTCAGACCCTCCCCGTTGTTTTCAGTCAAATGAACGGCGGCACTTTTGTCGCTGCCGCATTTTTTTTACTGGTACTTTTCGCCGCGCTTACTTCATCTATCTCGCTCCTTGAAGTGATCGTTGCGTGGGTCTGCGCCAAAACCAAATTGACACGGACATGGGCTGCGGTCATTGTGTCGGTTCTTATATTTGCTGTCGGATGCTTTGCCTCACTTTCGGTGGGAGCAGTCCCGGAACTGTCCGTCGGCGGAATGAATCTTTTTGAGTTTTTCAGCTTCCTGTCCGACAAAATAATCATGCCGCTCGGAGGTTTTTTCATCTGTCTGCTCACCGGCTGGGTCTGGGGTATCCCCAAAGCAGAGGAAGAAATCTCCAACTCAGGAGCGATCAGATTCCGCGCCCGAAAACTGTTCTCCGCCACCGTTCGCTATATTGCACCAATGCTTATAGCGGTAATATTTATTACTTCCATTTTCGGAGGCAAATAGCTTCCGAAAGCAGCAGTCAAGCTGTTCCCGTGTTTATCCAGACAGATCGGGAACGGTACATACTCCGCATATTTATCATACTCTAAGATAATTTATCAAACAAATCGGTAATTTTAATAAAAATTGTTTACTTTTTTAGAGAAAAGGTGTATAATATGCTTAGACTATATCCGCCGAAAGGACGTGCTGTATTGAAGATAGACTTCAACAGAAAGTATAACACTATCGCAGCGTACTGCGTTTTCACCTTTGCGATATGCCTTGCGCTTGTGCTTGTCTGCATTTGCTTTCCCACAATAAGCGGCTACATAAAAGCTTTTTTTAAGGTCATCGCTCCCGTAACATGGGGAGTCGTTATCGCTTATATCTGCAACCCGATCATGAAATTTTTTGAACGCATTTTAACAAAGCTGCTATGCAAAAAGAAACCGCATCCCAAGCTTTGCAGGTATATCAGCGTATTTGTAAGTATGTTCCTGCTGATCGCGGTAATTGTACTGCTGCTTTCCTTGGTAATAATTCAAGTCAGAGACAGTCTTATGGAAATTCTCTACAACATTCCTGCCTACATCTCACAGCTGGAAAGCCTTGCCACCAAGCTTTTGGGCGATTACCCGGAGATCGTGAACGCACTGGAGGCACAGCTTGAAACCATACAGCCGAAGCTGATCGAATTCGCAAACAACATAATTCCCAGGCTCGGCGACCTTTCCATAAAGCTTAAGGACGGCGCTATAGACTTTGTACTCGCCCTGAAGGATTTTATCATCGGCTTTATCGTGGCGATCTATCTGCTCATAAGCAAGGAAACCTTTATCGCTCAGGCGCGCAAAGTGCTGTACGCACTCTTCCCTAAAAATGTGGGAAAAAACATTCTCCGCGTTTCCGCAAGGGCAAACGCCACACTTTCGGGATTTCTGTCGGGAAAACTTCTCGATTCGTTCATTATCGGCACAGCCTGCTTAATAGTAATGCAGATATTCAGCTGGGATTTCGCCGTACTCATCAGCGTTATCATCGGCGTGACCAATATCATACCGTTTTTCGGACCGTTCTTCGGAGCGGTACCCAGTGCGCTCCTGCTGCTTATGGCTGCACCCAAGCAGGTAATTCCGTTTGTGATCTTTATTATTGTACTTCAGCAGGTGGACGGAAACATCATCGGACCGAAGATACTCGGCGACTCAACGGGACTTTCACCGTTCTGGGTAATGTTCGCTATCTTCGTGGGCGGAGGTCTGTTCGGATTTGCAGGAATGCTTCTGGGCGTTCCCGTGTTTGCCGTGGTATACGCCCTGTTCAGCGAATTTGTGGCGTATCTGCTCAAGAAAAAGCGGCTTTCACACCGCACTTCGGATTATAACAGCTTTGATATAAACGATCCTCCCGCCGCTCCTATGCCAAACGTTCCCAAGGACAAAGAACCGCAAACGGAAACTGTGGGAAAAAACGGCACCAAAACAGGCGGCTGACGAATTTGAAAGCAGTAAAATATCCTATGTTCTCCCCAAAAATAATAGGATTTGTCAGTATAAAAATATGATACATCAT
>CAMWRN010000093.1 GCA_947176675.1 uncultured Clostridia bacterium
GGGAGCGATACGCCGTTTAATACTTTTGTTTTCATTGAAACAACCGCCTTTCAAAGGTGTAAAATTCTCTGAGTCCTCCGACTCACATTACATTTGATTATACAATATTTCCCCGCAAAAATCAATAGCATTTGGCATAAGTTACAAAAATTTCATTTAAAAAATTTCTCACGGTCTCTGCAATATCAGAAGCCTGTAACATTATAGACCTTGCCCTCTTCCGTTTCAAAGCAGGTCACATCTCCGCTTATTTCTGCGGACACGCTTTCCTCTCCGCTTGTTACACTCAGACCCGTACCCACTACGCTGCACCGGTTTCCGCATTTGGACAGAATTTCAAGCTCCTTGACCTTTCTGCCGCCCCACTTAAAGGACAGCTCAAAGCCGCCCCTTGCTATAATTCCGCGTACAGAGCCGCTTTCCCATTCGTCGGGAATTGCAGGAAGCAGCGCTATCTCACCGCTGTGGCTTTGCACCAATGCTTCCGCAATACCCGCACCGCCGCCGAAGTTTCCGTCGATCTGGAAGGGCGGATGCATATCAAACATATTTATATTGGTCGACCATGCAAGCAGGGCGGCAATATTCTCGCCCACCCGCGCTCCGTCACCGAGACGCGCCCACATATTTATTATCCACGCTCTCGACCAGCCTGTGTGTCCTCCGCCATGCGTAAGGCGGCGAATCAGGGTTGCTTCCGCAGCAGCCGCAAGCTCGGGAGTATGCCGCTTTGTGATAAGATCATACGGATACAACGCGAAAAGCTGAGAAATATGCCTGTGTCCCGGCTCGGCTTCGTCGTAGTCCTCCGCCCATTCCATGATCTGACCGTACTTGCCGATCTCAGGCTTGGGAAGTCTGTCACGCAGGGATTTTATTTTCGCCGCAAACTCCTTGTCGTCCTCCGGCTTGACAGACTCGTCCAGCGCTTCGGAGCAGTTTATCACCGCCGTAAAAAGCTCGTGCAGTATCTGGCTGTCCATAGACGGTCCCTGACAGATAGTACCCTTTGCGCCGTCCTTTGTAATATAGGTATTTTCGGGGGATACCGAAGGACTTGTTATAACTCTGCCCTTGTCGTCCTCAATTAGAAAGTCCGCAAAAAATTCCGCTGCCTCGCGTATAGTATCGTACTTTTCTGCAAGGAAAAGCTTGTCGCCCGTAAAAAGGTAATGTTCGTACAAATGAGTGCAGAGCCAAGCCATTCCCATAGGCCAGAGCGTTCCGGGAAGCCATTTGTCCTGCGGAGCGGTATCACCCCATATGTCGGTGTTGTGGTGGCACATAGTTCCGCGGCAGCGGTACATTTCCCGCGCCGTGACCCGTCCGTTTTCCCGCATACGCTCAATGTGGTCAAACAGGGGAGTGTGACACTCGGACAAATTCTGTATCTCCGCACCCCAATAGTTCATTTCCGTATTGATGTTTATTGTGTACTTGCCGCCCCATGCAGGCCACATATCCTTATTCCAAATACCCTGTAAATTCAGCGGCAAAGTTCCCTTACGGCTGCCCGATATCATCAGATAGCGAGAGAAATTGAAGTACATCTCCGTTAGCTTGTTATCCTTTTCGCCGTTCTTTAGCATTTGCAATCTTTCGTTTGTGGGAAGCTCCGCATTTCCGCCGCTGTTGTCGCACAGGTCAATGGCACAGCGTTCATAGAGCGAGCGGTAGTCTGCAACGTGCCATGCCATGAGATTGAAAAATCCCTTGCGTATTGCGGCTTTAGCCTGGCTTATTGCAAGCTTTTCATAATCAGAGGTGCGGAAAGCGGTCTGACAAGCAATAGTTATAGTTGCTTCGTCAGCATTTTCCACATGAATACGGTTAGCGTCGCAAACTTTGCAGCATGACTTTCCGGCTTTAGCGGAACAGGAAATTGCCGCCGCGTATGGAACTCCGTCAGACATAGTGAAAATAAGCGTGCTTGAGTCGTAGGCTTCGTTTTTGTCATAATCGTCGTCCTTTCCGTCGATAAGGGCAGTAAAGCCTATCTTGCCCTTTTGGTCAGCGGTAAAATGTATCACGATAACGTTGTCGGGAAAGGACGCGAAAACCGTCCTCGAATATGATACACCGCCGCTTTTCCATTTGGTTTCGCATACGGAATTTTCAAGGTCGAGACTTCTTTCATAGTCGGTGTAGCCGTCGGCGCCGTCCTGCCATATGTGGAAGTCGCCCAGCGGCTGATAGTGACGCTGATTTTCGTTAGTGCCGTAGAACGCGTCGGAACAGAGCGCTTCCGCTTCGGTGGTTTTGCCCTCACGGATAAGACGCCGCATTTTTTCGAGATTATCATAAGCCTTTGGGTTGTTTCTTTTGCGAAAACCTCCCGACCATATGGAATCCTCGTTAAGCTGAATAAGTTCGCCGGTAGGCTTTCCGAAAATCATACCGCCCAGCCTGCCGTTTCCCACAGGGAGAGCTTCATCCCAGTTTTCGGCAGGGGACCTATACCATAGCAGTTCCGATAATTTGTCCATTATATCCTCCTTTTGCAAACAATATAAACAAAAATCGCACAATTAAATAAATCTAAGTAAAACGAAAAATCCTATTATGCATAAAGTACTTTTCATTTTGCTGTATTTTCTGCCAAAAAAGGGTACGGGAAAACCGTACCCTTTTTCTGTTTTGCATTTGCGCTTGCATCTGCAAGATTTACATACCTGTAAGACCCGAACGTGCGATACCCTCTGTAAAGTTCTTTTGCAGACACACATACAGTACAAGTATCGGAAGTATCGAAATCAGACACGCGGCTTCCATCCAAACGATGATCTCACGTGTATTTACCTGAGCATTCGCGTCGCCGAAAACCAGCACCTTAATGTTGGAGCTGAGGTTTTTCAGTGTCAGCGCGATAGTCTTGTTCTCAGTGAAGAAAGACGTACTTACATAGTAGTCGTTCCAATACCATACGATGGAGAACAGGAATACCGTCAGGAATGTTGATCCCGCGTTGGGAACCATTACCCTTACAAAAGCTGTGAAAGGCGAGCAGCCGTCGAGAGCCGCAGCGTCCTCAAGCTCCTTAGGCAGACCCATAAAGGACTGTCTGAACAGGAAGATAAACAGACCTGCTCTCAGACCGTTTGCCGTCAGGGCGGGGAGATACATTGTTACGGGTGTGTTGATAAGATTGATGTAGTCGCCCGCGATCATGTGCCAGATGCCCAGAGGGTTAAAGTAACGGAAGAACATATACTGAGGGATAAGTATGATCTGCGGAGGTACAAGTATCATCATGATAACAACGAAGAAAAGTATCTTCTTGCCCTTGAATTTATACCGCGCAAAGCCGTATCCCGTAAGTGCACATGTAAGTACCTGAATGATCGAGCAGCCGATGTTGAGCACAAGCGTATTGCCCAGAGTTTTCCAGAAGTCCATTGCTTTGATAACGTCTTTCAGGTTGCTCATTGTATAGTTCTTGGGGATCCACATGATCGTGGGGTCGTTCATGTCCGAGCTGGGACGGAACGCCGAAGAGATCATAAATATCAGCGGGTAGAGAATTATAAAGCAAAGTCCGAAAACAATTAACGCTCTGAATACAGGCCATACAGCGTCTGTGACCTGCTTCCGCCTTAAGTATCTCTGCTCCTCGGGAGTAAGGCATTCCAGTCTTTTCTTGAAGCGTTCCCGTTTTTCCTTTCGGGACATTTTGGGTTCCTTGGGCGGCTTCTCCGCTTTGTGCTTCTGCAGGAAGCCGGAGAGTCCGCCTTTGGTAGTCATTGTAGTATCAGCCATTTTCTCCGCCTCCTTCTTAATCATCGTACCAAACGAGTCTGTTCATGATCGCGAATATGATACCCAGAGCCAAAAGAATAATTCCGAAATAGCTCCACGCCATAGCCGCCGAATAGCCGTAACGCCATTCGCTTTGCACGCTCAGCAATCGTTCCATTACCTGGTTGGTCGGGTCGATAAACGCGTCAATAACCGTATAAACTATGTTTACCAAAATCATCGAAGAAATATAGGGCAGAGTGATCTTCCAGAAAAACTCCCATGATGTAGCTCCCTCGATAGCGGCTGCTTCCTTGGCGGAAGCGGGGATACCCTGCAATGCCGAAAGGAAGATGATTATCTGGATACCGCATTTCCAAACAAGGTTCAGGATATCCGAGGTTATCTCGGTCAGCATCTCGGTAAAGGTATCGCCGAAGCCGTAGATACCGATAAACTCCAGAAGCTGATCTACCATGTCCGCCTCAAACATTGTGGAGAACTGTGCAGCCTCGCTGTTTCCGCCTGTTTCCAGGTCGCCGGTGATGATCGCGTAAACAGGACCTGTTGCGATGATAACGGGCAGGAAGAATACCGCTCTCGCAAATGTTCTTCCGCGGAATTTCTGATTGATTACGATTGCAACGAACAGTGAGAATACAACGATAACCGGCAGGTTAAGCGCCATATCTTTCAGAACCTCCACCAGATACTGGCTGAAGTTCGGGTCTTTCAGAAAAGCGTCCTTATAGTTAAGGAAGATATCGGTTTTTCCGCCGCTTGTCAGAGATCTTATGTCCAGATAACCCGTTTCGGGAGTTACCGTGTGGAACGAGTAGTAGAAAGACTGAAGAAGCGGTATGATGAAGAACATCAGCGCGCCGACAAACCAGAGTGCGATAAATCCGTAGCCGTAAAGACCTTTTTTCTTTTCGTAGGACAAATTAAGTCTTTTCATCAGCCGATTGCCTCCTCTCCGACATAGTCGTAAATGCTGATTGTTTTTCCGTTGACTGTAACAGTCTTGTCGTTCAGATTAACGCGGGTCGTGGTTCCGTTGGAGTAAACCGTTTCGATCTCGCTGTCGGACAGAATGTTGTAGTCGGTAATTTCAGCTCCCGCAGTCTGGGAAAGAACTTCGTTTGCAAACTTGTAGCAGCCTGCAGCGTCCTCGAGCCAGTACTCGTAATTAGAGTAGTACAGAACGTCGTAGCGTGTATCCTTAAGCTCATCGGCAGTCTCTGCGGTAAAGTCGAATCTGAGGTTCGATCCGCAGGCGATCGCTCTGAGGACCAGATCCGCTACCTGAGCGTCACCGTTTACCGCCGTAGTGGAAACGGGCTTGAGACCGCTCATTACGATCTGATACAAAGGAATGTCGCCGTCAAAAACGTCGTACTTGCTGGAATTGAGGGGAACGTTTGTAACATGGTCAACATATTTGAGAACGTAAGCGTTTGCGCCGTCCGCAAGGATAGAGGGAACAGAAGCCTTAAGCTCTTCCATGTAGCCCTGAAGATTTGTCTTGAACATTTCTCTCGATACGGAATTTTTGCCGTAATCGCCATAGATAACAGTGGTCGCGCTTCCAAGCGAGATAGTGTCCAGACCGTACTTGCTGTAGCTCTTTGAAAGGTTTGTAAACATCTTGGCGTATTTTCTCGGACTGAGCAGCGACATTGCGTCGTAGAACTTATTTTCAACGCCGTGTGCAAGATCGTACTCAATCTGTCTGGAGTAAGCGTTTGAAACTCTTATCGCCGTGTCGGTCATAGTAAAATAACCGCTGCCCGACTTAAAGGTAAGATTGTCTACCTCGGGATAAACTGTGATATTGTTGGACTTGGCGTAGTTCATAAGCGCGTCAAAATCGCTCTTTCCGCCCAAAATAGACGCGGGCTTCGCCTTGTCTGAAACCTTTTCCTTGATATCCGCCGTAGTCCACTGATTGTAGTTTACCACCATATTGTCAACGCCCAGACCCTTGAGCTGTTCAAGAATATTCTTAGCGTCGCTGAAAGTAGTAGTCTTATGCTGCATTGTAACGGGGAAACCGAGAACGGTCTCCTGCTTCAGCGTAGCTCCGTACAGGTCTATATAGAGTGCGCTGTTGTCGGCAGCCTGAGACTTTTCAACACCCTGAGAGGTCTTAAGGTAGTTCTTATAGGCATTTGCAATGTCGGTGTAATCAACTGCCGACTTGTCGCTGTTGGAAACGGGATAATACCGAACCTCGATCTCCGGAACGAGAATTCCGCGTCTCTCGAAAACTCTGAGGGGATTTGCCTCGCCGCCCATCAGGTATTCGTCGCTTGTTCTTATCTCAAAGTCGAAATAACAGGAATTGTAGCTGGTTCTCTTCTGTCCCGCAACGTAAGCGTTTATCGAAGCACAGGTATCGCCCTTGTCAGCAACGACCATCATGCCGCTGTCGCCCTTGACGATTCCGTACATAGGCAGGTAAACCTGTCTTGATGTGGTAGGCTTAGTTGTACTTACCGCAGTGATATCTCTGCCGTAGACTTTGCCTTTGTAAACTCTGTAGCCCGCCTTGCCGTTGTTGAAGTTTATAACTGCACCGCTTCCGTCCGGAATAACGAAATAGCCTTCTTCCTCAGTATCGGCAGCGCCGAAGGTGGACATGAACGTAAGGTTGGTTGTGATCTTTGAGGCGGTTTTTTCGTCGATATCCGCCGTTACCACGTTAAGGCTCATATAGTCGTCATGAAGAGTATAGACAACGGGAATTACGATCTCCGCCTGAGAGAAGTCATATGTAACTTCAAGACCCGTAGCGGTGGCTTTCATTGTAGCCGTACTTCTCGCCTTGCTGTGGTTCTGGGTAGTACGTCTTGCGGCAGGTTCGCCGAATACAAGGGTCAGACCCGAATTAAGCTCCTGCTTCTGAGCAGCTCTGCCCGCAGATGCGTCTGCGTTGATCGGATTGGACCACCATATTTTTCCGGTGTTTTTATCCTGAAGCGCAAGGGTAATATCCTTGTCGTTGTACCAGAGAGCCAGCTTGTCGTTTTCGACCGCAAGCTTCATTTCAGCCATTGCCTGTTCGTCTGTGATGAGAGGTTCGTCGTCATCCATGGCGTAATCGTCCTCGTCCATGGGAGCGTCGCTGTCGGAGGAAGACGTTTCCTCAGCAGGCTCGCTGTCCGAGCTTGCGGGGATCGCGCACAAAGGAACCATCATAGCCAGACAGCACAAGCAGGCAATAAGCTTTTTTATCCTTTTCTGCATTCGTTATTTCACCACTTTTCGTATTTTAGTTAAACTCTGAATCTGTAGGAAAGCTCCGTATAGATCGACAGAATAAAGATCAGCACCTGCTGGAACAGCGTAAGAAGCAGAACGAGCAGGAACAGAATCGCGACCATAGCGACCAGCGTCAAGAGCATCAGGGCGATAGTCTTGCCGAAGCTGAACTGATGTACCGCCTTTATTCCCGAGATCAGAAGAACGAAGCTCCAGCAGAGCCCTATGACCTCAACGGACTGAATAAAGATGTATTCATCCCTGATAAGGAAGTGAGACATAACCGTACCGATAAGGTAACCGCTGATATAAGGTATAAGGGCATAAGCGGAATTGACGAAAATATTTTTCATCGTTCCCTCACCGTCGAAAAGCGTACACATTGCCCAGTTTGCAACTACCCATGTGCCGAACAGGATAAAGCTCCTGAAGATATACGGCACAATGTTGAATATCTTGTCATAAGACGAGTAATACTGAAAGCCGTACATTCTGCTGTAGGCTATCTGCTGGACGAACAGCAGGCAAACCACCGCAAAAGCGATACCGATCGAACCCTGCTTTTTCCAGCGCAGATCCTCAAAGCCCTCAAAGGGGTGCATAACCACATGTTTAACAAATTGTCCTTTTGTCAGATCCAGCATATCACACACCGCCCTTTCTGTTCTTTTCCCACGGATAAACGATCTTTCCGCGCTTTCTCATCTTGTTGTATACCACAAGCAGTACGATGATGAGGATTATCACAATGATAGCTCCGACATAATTGTCTTTCAGCCACTGATCACGGTAGCCTTCAAAGGCTCTGTTATAGCGCTGACGGCTTATGGATATCTCAAAATATTCCATAGCTTCCTTGTACTCATACTTATTGTAAAGCGCGTTTCCTATGCCTATATATGCTCTGCGGTAATTTCCGTCGTACTTGAGAACGTTCTGCCACGGCTCGAGGGATTCCTCGTAAAGACCGTCGTTGTAGAGGTTAGCCGCTTCGGTAACGATCTCGCCGAAAACAGTCCGTGTGAAAATTGTGATATTGTTTTTTCTCGAATCCAGAACGTAAAGGTGATTGTCATGGCTTTCAATAGCAGCCGCTGAAAGGAACAGACCAAGTTGATCTCCCGAGCCGCCCATTATGAACAGCAGCCAGCATTCCTTATCGTACTGGAAGATACGTCCATGCTGGAAGTCCAGAATATTCAGCTCGCCATTGGGACCTAAGTCTATATCGGTAAGGCTGGATTTCTTGGAATAGATAGAATAGTACGTGGGAGGAATATCGCCGAAGGTCATATCCGCCGCACCCAGCGAGTCGAGAATGTTGTCGCCTCTGGGGTTGAGCTTCTTTACCAAGTCGGTCTCGACCTCCTGAGAATCGGTAACTGTAAAGATAAAGCCGTCGTCGTCGATATCGAAATTACAGAATCCTATAGGAGTCTGCTTAGCA
>CAMWRN010000094.1 GCA_947176675.1 uncultured Clostridia bacterium
ACCGTGGATATTGAGTACGCAAACGAATGCCGTCCCGATTATGTTGGATTTATTCTTTCACAAGGGTTTAAGCGTTCTGTTTCAATTGAGGATTTTCTCACTCTTGAAAAAGGTCTTGACAAAAATATCAAAAAAGTGGGAGTTTTCGTAAACGAACGTCCGCGTAATATTCTCGATATTGCCGAACATCTTGACGTTATTCAGCTTCACGGAGACGAGGATTTTTCAACGGTTTTATATTATTCCGAAATAACAGGCTGCGAGATATGGAAAGCAGTTCGTGCAAAAAGTTCAGAGGACATTGAACATTTTCAATGGAATCACATTGATAAGCTGCTGATAGACAGCTACTGCGAAAACGCTTACGGCGGCACGGGAAAACGTATAAATACTGAAATTGTTAAAAACGCAAAAATTTCCAAACCGTTCTTTATCGCGGGAGGGATCACTGCGGAAAATGTTTCCGAAATTGTGAGAAACGTTCGTCCATACGGTATAGACCTCAGCAGCGGCATTGAAACGGACGGCATTAAAGATTTGAATAAAATGAAAAATATCATACAAATTCTAAAGGAGGAAAATTTGAGATGAACGAAAAGAAAGGACGCTTCGGTGACTTTGGCGGACAGTACGTTCCCGAAACGGTCATGAACGCAGTTAACGAGCTGGATGCGGCTTATGAAAAATACAAAAACGACCCCGATTTTATTACAGAGCTTAAACGCTACTACCGCGATTACGCGGGAAGACCCTCTATGCTGTATTACGCGGAAAAGATGTCCTCAGACCTTGGCGGAGCGAAAATATACCTAAAGCGCGAGGATCTGAACCACACAGGCTCTCACAAGATAAACAATGTGCTGGGACAGATATTACTTGCAAAGCGCATGGGCAAAACACGCGTTATTGCCGAAACGGGCGCGGGGCAGCACGGTGTAGCGACTGCTACGGTATGCGCTCTGTTCGGTATGGAGTGTCAGATCTACATGGGCGCAGAGGACATTGAAAGGCAGTCCCTGAATGTGTACAGAATGGAGCTGTTAGGCGCAAGCGTTATCTCCGTAAGCGAGGGCACGTCCACGCTGAAAGACGCTATTAACGCGGCAATGCGTGACTGGGCAGAAAATATTTCCACAACATTTTATTGTATCGGTTCTGTTATGGGACCTCACCCCTACCCTGCCATGGTACGCGATTTCCAGAAAATCATTTCCGAGGAAATCCGAGCACAGCTTATAGAAAAAGAAGGCAGACTTCCCGACTGTATCGTTGCCTGCGTAGGCGGCGGCTCTAACGCAATGGGTGCGTTCTACGATTTTATAGGGGACGAAAGTGTTCGTCTCGTTGGCGCGGAAGCAGCAGGTCTTGGAGTTGAATCCGGCAAGCACGCCGCTACTGCCGCAAAGGGTACAATGGGAATTTTCCACGGTATGAAGTCACTTTTCCTGCAAAACGAATTCGGTCAGATAGACCCTGTGTATTCCATCTCCGCAGGATTGGACTACCCCGGAATAGGTCCAGAACACGCTATGCTCCACCAAAAGGAACGGGCGGAATATGTTCCCGTTACCGATGAGGAAGCAGTCAGCGCATTTGAATATCTTTCACGTGTTGAGGGGGTTATCCCCGCTATCGAATCTGCGCACGCTGTTGCGGCGGCTTTGAAGATCGCTCCGAAAATGGGAAAAGACCAAATTATGGTCATAAACCTTTCGGGACGGGGCGACAAGGACGTTTACTCGATAGCTCGCTATCGCGGCAAAAACGTGGTAAATTCCTAAGGAGGTCAGGAAGATGAACAGAATTGAAAAGACTCTGGGAGAGCTTAAAGCTAAGGGAGAAAAGGCTCTAATAACATTTGTTACGGCGGGAGACCCCGACCTTGAAATCACGGAAAAGCTTGTTCTTGAAATGTTTGAAAAGGGCTCGGACATTGTGGAGATCGGCGTGCCTTTCTCCGACCCGGTTGCCGAAGGTAAGGTCATTCAGGAAGCAAGCCTGCGGTCTCTTGCTCACGGCACGAATCTGACGGAAATTTTCGGTATAGTAGAGAATCTACGCCAAAAAACCGACAAACCAATTTTACTTATGATGTATGTCAACACAATCTTCCGCTTCGGAACTGAACGCTTCTTTAAGCTTTGCCGCGAAAATGGTGTGGACGGCGTTATCGTTCCCGATCTGCCATTTGAGGAGCGGGACGAAATACGCTCCTTTGCGGACGATAACGGAGTTATCCCCATAAGCCTTGTTGCCCCCACGTCCCACCAAAGGATAGAGAATATCGCTTCCGACGCGCGGGGATTCCTCTACTGCGTCTCATCTACAGGCGTAACGGGAACGAGAAGCAACTTCTCCACTGATTTCGACGAGTTTTTCGATGAGATCAAAAAAAGCTGCAAGGTTCCCGCAATGGTGGGATTCGGTATTTCAAATCCCGATCAGGCAGCGAAAATGGGAAGCTATTGCGACGGAGTCATAGTGGGAAGTGCGATCGTAGACATAGTGGGAACGCTTGGCAGGGATTCTGTGGAAAAGGTTGGCGAATTTGTCCGCTCACTCAAGGAAGCTCTTAAATAAAGCTATCTGAATATCAAAATAAAGAAAGCAGGTCAGGAAATATTTTCCTGACCTGCTTTCAAATTTAAAGGATTATATGAAGAACCTAAGAATCAAAGATAGTTTACAAGCTCGCCGATCGCAGACTCTATCCATTTATCGGAAAGTCCGAAGTCCTTCTGCTTGTAGTTCCATGCACAGTGAGATATCCCGAAGCGCTTAAACGCGCCGTTTATAGCTTTGTACCACTTCAGAACATCCTGTGGCTCGGCTTTCTCTATCACTCCGTATTCTCCGCAGTAAAGCGCTGCGCCGTATTTTTCTGCGGTCTCTATAGCGCTTGAAAATCTTCCCGCAAAATAATCGGAAGTAATCTCGTTTTCGTCAAAGCTTTTTCTGAACGACACGTCCATGCCGTCCACCCATTCCGCACCCTGATGTGTGAAATCCATCGGATCGTAACAATGGAAAGACAATATTACATTGTCATCATATGGCTTTACAAGGTCGGGAAGCGCATCGGGACTGTTATTCCAATACCCTCCCACGATTATCGTTGTATCGGGAGCGACCGCGCGTATTCTTTCAATACAAACGTAAATAGCTTCATTCCACACATCGCTGTAGCTTTTGTCAGTGACCTCGTTAAGAAGCTCGAAAGCAACTCTGTCACTGTATTTGCCGTAACGCTCCGCAAGCTTTTCCCACAGACGGTAAAACCTTTCCCGAAGCTCCTTACTTTCAAAGAAACCGCACTCCTGCTCTCCCTTGTCAAAAGAGTAGCCTGCCGTTTTGTGCAGATCAAGGACAAGATTCAGTCCCGCCTCACCGCACCACTTTATTGCGCTGTCAATGTACCCGAAGCCTTTTTCAACAGTGTTGCCGTCACTGTCTTCAACAAGGTTGTAGTCGATCGGCAGACGGACGTGGTCAAGTCCCCATGAGGCAATTTTTTCAATGTCGGACTTGCCTATAAAGCTGTCATAATGCTCATATTCATGACAGCACTGCGAGAGCCAGCCGCCGAGATTTACTCCCTTTTCGTAACCGGTAAATGTTTTCATACAGTATTTTCCTTTCCATGGAAATTTTTACAGTTGTTCTGTATGCAGACAGCATATATCTTTCCGCCCGCTAAATATACAAAAAGTGCTTGCTAAACATAATATATGCCGGCGGCGGTTTAACTGCAAGGCGATATGCCGCACACTGTACCACGGCACATCGCCGCAACTCAAAAATCAGCTGTTGGGAAATTCCGCCGCGATCTGCTCGTTAAGCTCGTCAATAGCAAGCTGAGTCATTCCGCTTATGGATTCTCTCGTTGTCGCCCAGTCAGTACCGTTGAAAGAAGCCTGCTTAACGCCATCGTCAACCGCGTCGGCAATATCCTTGGTAAGACCTGTGTGAATGTTTATAACGGGGTTTGCATCGGTAAGCTCTCTTACGGTGTACCACATATCGACCATTTCGTCTGTCCAGCCGTAGTCCTCGCGGTACTGCTTTTCTTCGATAGCAAGAGCGTCCTCGTTCTTGGCGGAAATAAGCTTACACTTCATAAATGCCGCTGCACCCTCAGGATTGGAAGCGTTCTTGCAGAGCACATAAGCGTCCATGCTTGCAGGCAGGTAATATTTGTCAGCCTGCGGATCCTTAGGCATGGGAACAAACATTATCTCATCAAGCTTTCCGTATGCGGACAGGTCTGCTTCCCACAGCGCCCATGTTCCGATAGGATAGAACAGTGTCTTGCCCTCACTCATTCTCTGTGGCTGCTCGACCCAGTTAAATTCAGCCTTAGGGAGGGGCAGATCGTCTTTTTTAAGGTCGTACATAAAGTTCTCGGCGCGCTCGATCTCGGGAGTAAGAAGATTGCTCTTGATAACGCCGTTTTCCGCGCTTATCGGGGCAACGCCGGTTGTAAGCAGGAAGTTTGTTTCAAAGTACCAGCTGTCATATGCGAATTTATCCTGCTCACGGTCGCAGTATTCAATACACATATTTCTGAACTCGTCCCATGTCCACTTGCCCTCTGCAAGAAGCTCGGCGGGATCGTCAAGACCGTTTGCCTCAATGGTGCTTTTATTATAGATCATGATGCACTTGGAGTCGGTGGTGGTGGCTACAAGATAGTGCTTTCCGCCCAGCATATGAACGTCTGAAAGCTTCTTTGCTCCCTCGGTCCACAGTTCGCTGTCGTTAAAATCAAGGTACTCGTCCCATGGATCGAACATTCCCGAAATCACGCGGCTTGGGAAAGTATCGCCCTCCTGACCGGGAAAGATGTCGGGAGAAGTTCCGCCGACAACAAGTGTTGACAGATCGTTGAAGCGGTTGTCCCATGTGGTCTGTATATACTCGATGTTTCCGCCGTATTTTGTCTCAAACATTTCCAGAGCGGTAAGCTTTGGCTTGCCCTGTGCAGGGTTGATGTCATACCACGACAGCCACTTGACCGTACCGTTTTCAAGCTTCTCGTCCTCGCTGACTTCAAGCATCTGATCAACCGCGGCTTTGTCCTCGTCGTTAAGCTCCTTCGGAGCTGTAGCTTCGGTGGTTGTGGTAACTCCGGCAGTATCAGCTGTACCGCCGCCCTGATCGTTTGAACAGGAAGTCATTGCCGCTGTAAGCGAAAGAACGGAAATAAATGCCAGCGTTCTTCTTAAGTTTAAATTTTTCATATAAACCTCTCCTTTTTCAGCTTTGATTTAAAAGCAGTTTTATTCGTTTGCGCATTTGCCGTTCGTTGTTTGCTGTATATAATTTACCATACTTCGGAGAAAAATAATACTACTATTTTGCTTTTTTTATCAAAATTTTGTTGCATTTTTTATCTGACCGATGTATAATAGTATTGATGAAAATTTTCGGGATCACAGTCCGTATCTGCCGAAAGGAGGAAATTTCCGCAATGGCCCGGTCAGAAAAGGAGCTTACCTACAAAGCGTTTATGAACAGAGAGTATGCTTTTAAACACTCCCCTTTTGAAAAAGAATTTGAGTTTTACGACTGCGTAAAAGGCGGAGATACCGAAAGAGTAAAGCAGCTCATGACTCCGCTGGGTTCAGGCGGCGCAGGCATTCTTTCCGAGGACTCTCTGCGAAATCTGAAATATCATTTTATTGTAACGATCGCCCTTATAACACGCTTCTGCGTGGAGGGCGGAATGGAAATGGAGACCGCTTACACCCTCAGCGACCTGTATATACTGAAGCTGGATAAATGCTCCAGCGCAGAGGAAATACACAAGCTGCACAGCGAAGCCATTCTTGATTTCACCAACCGCATGAACAGGATAGCCCGCGGTACTGTCTATTCCAAGCCGATCATAATGACTATGGACTATATCTACGATCATCTTCATTCCAAAATCTCTGAGGAGGATATCGCCGAATACGTTTCGCTGAGCCCATCATATCTGTCGAGACTTTTTCACAGCGAGGTCGGAGTTACGATAAGCACCTACATCGCCGTAAAGCGTGTGGAAACAGCGCAGAATATGCTGAAGTATTCCGACTATGCGCCTCTTGACATAGGCAATTATCTTGCGTTTAATTCACACAGCCACTTCATCAGCACATTTAAAAAGTACACAGGAATGACTCCCAACGAGTTCCGCAAAAAATATTACCGCTCCAACTGGAGCATTGACAGGACAAAAAAGGCAAAATAGTTATATTTATAGCAAAATAATAATATACGCCAAAGCGGCAGAGCTGTATAATAGTATCAACAATATTTTTACGGAGGTAACGGTCATGAAAAAAATTAGCTTTAAACCTGTACTTTTCACTGTTGTTGTATCGGCGTTGATACCTGCAATGCTCTGCTCCTGCGGCAAAAACGAAGGAGAAAGTGAAATGAATAATATCACTGCAGCGGATATTTCTTCCGTCAGCTTTGAAAACGGCAGCTCAGAACTGTTTGAGGCTGCGGACGGCTGGTGCAACGGAAGTATGTTCAATGTGACTTGGCGAAAAGAAAACTGCACCTTTGAAAACGGAAAAATGCAGCTTATTATAGGCAATGATACTAAAGGCGGTTCTGTGCCGTACTCGGGAGGAGAGTACCGTTCAAAGGATTTTTACGGTTACGGACGGTATGAGGTCTCTATGAAAGCAATCAAAAACGACGGCGTTGTGTCTTCATTTTTCACATACACGGGTCCGTCGGACAACAATCCCTGGGACGAGATCGACATTGAGATACTCGGCAAGGACACTACAAAAGTGCAGTTCAACTACTTTACTAACGGCGCGGGAAATCACGAATATCTGCACGATCTCGGCTTTGACGCTTCGGAAGATTTCCATACCTATGCCTTTGAATGGCACAAGGACAAGATCGTTTGGTTCGTGGACGGCGCTGAGGTTTACTCCGTTACGGAAAACATTCCCGTGACCGAAAGCAAAATAATGATGAACGCATGGTGCGGAACAGGCGTGGACGGCTGGCTGAACGCTTTTGACGACTCCGGAATGCCACTTACGGCAGAATATGAAAAAATTTCATTTGTGCCGTTTGAAGAATAACCTCAGTAAATTACTACCAATTGATATGAAAAATAAGGCAATACCGCTTCGCGCAGTATTGCCTTAATATTTTTATTTATGTGCTTTTTAGAAATCAACTTCGGTGTCATAGTAGCAGCACTTAAGCAACTTTTCCATTTCCTCAACGGACGGCTGACGGGGATTGGAACCTGTGCAGGCATCACCGATAGCATTAACGGCAATATCATGCAGTCTCTCAAGGAACACGTCCTCAGGAACAAAGCCCTGATCAACGGGATAGCTGTCAGCTCCGTAATTCTTAATGCAGTGAGGAATGTTAAGGTCGTCGTTCATCTTACGCAGATAAGCGATAAGAAGCTTTACCTTTTCCTCATTTGTGCTTCCGCCCAGCTTCATGAAGTCGGCTATCTCGCCGTAACGAGCCGCGGCTTCGGGATTTTTAGCATTAAATGCAATGACCTTGGGAAGATACATAGCATTTGCCGCGCCGTGGATAATGTGCGCGCCCTTGTCGGCAAACGCTGCACCCGTCTTATGAGCCATTGAGTGAACGATACCGAGCAGCGCGTTTGAGAAAGCCATACCCGCAAGGCACTGTGCGTCGTGCATTTGGTCGCGCTTAGCCATATCGCCGTTATAAGAATCAACAAGGTCGCTCTGGATCATCTTGATAGCGTGAAGCGCAAGAGGGTCGGTATAGTTGCAGTGAGCGGTTGAAACATAAGCCTCGACAGCGTGTGTGATAGCGTCCATACCGGTATGGGCAACAAGCTTCTTTGGCATTGTTTCGGCAAGCTCCGGGTCTACGATCGCAACGTCGGGAGTGATCTCAAAATCGGCTATAGGATACTTGATACCCTTGTTGTAGTCGGTTATAATGGAGAAAGCTGTAACCTCGGTAGCAGTTCCCGAAGTGGAAGAAATAGCACAGAAATGAGCTTTACGGCGCAGACTTGGGATTCCGAATACCTTGCACATATCCTCAAAGGTGATATCGGGATACTCATATTTAATCCACATTGCTTTTGCGGCGTCGATAGGCGAACCTCCGCCGATAGCAACGATCCAGTCAGGCTCGAATTTGAGCATAGCCTCCGCGCCTTTCATAACGGTATCAACGGAAGGATCGGGTTCTATGCCCTCAAACAGCTCGACCTCCATGCCTGCTTCTTTAAGGTAATTTACCGTTTTGTCAAGGAAACCGAATTTCTTCATAGAGCCTCCGCCCACGCAGACCATGGCCTTTTTGCCTTTAAAGGTTTTAAGAGCTTCCAAAGCTCCTTTTCCGTGATAAAGATCGCGAGGAAGTGTAAAAC
>CAMWRN010000095.1 GCA_947176675.1 uncultured Clostridia bacterium
CATATGTACAATAGTGGTATAATTATTTAAGAAAAATTAAAATGGGTAATATGGTTTCTTGATCTTTGAACTCGGCAGGTTTAGCTGCCCGCTTTTGCGGATACCGCAAAGCTCGGAAAGGGATGGTCATAAAATGAAAAATAACGGCGTTGTGGCTCTTGTCTCATGTGGGACAGACGGTTTTTACAACAATCCTTTTGTGCAAAGCTTTGTAGATAACTGCGCCGAGCTGGGTCTGCGCGTGCTTTGGTTTCAGTCCCTGTCAAGCAAATACGACGGAGACGCTTATGACTCGGGCGAATTAAATATATTCAATCTGATAAATTTTGAGGTTATTGACGCCATTGTGCTTATGTCTCTTACTTTAGTTGGCAAGGGTTCTCTCACAGAGGATATTGTTGCTAAAGCTCATGAATACGGCGTTCCTGTTATTTCGGTAGATGGAGAGATAGAATCAGCTTATTCGATATCGCAGGGCTACGAGGAAGCGTTGGAGGAGGTTATACGCCACGTTATCACGGAGCACGGTGCAAAGGATATAAAGTTTCTCGGATCTATGAAAGGGAACGATGTTTCTGACGCCCGCGAGGAGGTATTCCGCAGCGTTATGGCGGAGTACGGTCTCAAAGTTACCGAGGACAGCGTTGATTACGGCTATTTCTGGTGGGCTGCTGCTGCGGAAGCAGTGCAGAGACATTACGATAAATTTCATTCCATGCCTGAAGCTTTTATTTGTGCCAACGACTCAATGGCTGTGGGCGTGTGTTCAAAGCTGAACGAGCTTGGCTATCTTGTACCAGACGATGTTATCGTTACGGGAATGGACGGTATTCCTGAGGGGAATACTCATTTTCCGTCACTGACCACGCTTAAAAGGAATATGACAGAAACGGGCAAGGTTACTGCTCAGCGTATTCTTCAGATCATAAACGGAGAAATTCCTCCTGCAGGATACGAGACTATTGACGGAACTATCCTGTACCGCGAATCCTGCGGCTGTGAGGCGGCAAGACTTTCGACGGAGGATAACCGTCTCAAGCACGATCTTTACGACCAGATCGACCTGTGGAACGGTTTTTCCGACTCGATCGTACAGATGTCAGAAGCGGCTACTGGAAGCTATTCCTTTGACGAGACTTTGGAAAAGGTCAAGCCTTTCCTGAAAGATATGTGGACAAAAGAGTGTTGGCTGTGCATCTGCGACAATTTTGTGACAAGCGTTGAAAGGCTTGAGGACGTGTATCAGTCCTACGATATGTACCAGCGAAACGGTTACAGCGATAGGATAGAGTATGTTCTTCACGGAATCGACGATAAATTTTACGACTTTCTTGAACCGTTCAATACCGATGAGCTGCTTCCGGATTTTGACGGACTTATGGAAAAATATAATAATATCATGTTCCTTCCTCTCCATTTTCAGGATAGAGCTATCGGATATGTGGCTATGGAGTTCCGTTTTGTAGACAGAAACTTTCATTTGCTTCATTCGCTGATAACAAACATCAGCAGAGTGCTTGAAAATGCCCGTATCCAGTCCGAGCTTAAAGCTGTGGTGGGCAGACTGGAGGATATGTACATACGGGATTCCATGACGAATCTGTATAACCGACGCGGATTTTATCAGTTTACTTCTAAGCTGTACGACAAGTGCATCGCTGAGGGCAAAGGCTTTATGATCGTTTCGATCGATTTGGATAATCTGAAGGGAATAAACGATACTTACGGTCATCATGAGGGAGACAATGCCATCACGACGATTGCAAAGGCTCTCAGCGCGGCTGCGGGAGCAAACGATATTGTTGCACGCTTCGGCGGAGACGAATATATCGCTTCGGGTATATGTCTGTCCGACGATTATGCCGAAAATTTTTTGGAACGCTTCAAGGCGTATTTGGACGACTATAACGCGACCTCCGGAAAACCTTATCCCATTGAGGCAAGCTGCGGCACATGTTCGCTTTCTCCCGCTTCGGAGAAATCTATCGACGAATTTATCAAAGCGGCAGATGAGCTTATGTACGAACAGAAAGCTATCCACCGCAAGCACCGCGGATATTCCAGAGAAAGAATGTAGCAAATATCGGAGAGAATAGTTTAGGCTGTCCGTGTTTATGAAAAAAGATCCCCTTGCTTTGCCAAAATAAAGCAAGGGGATTTCCTATTCTCACTCTCTGACGGATGTCTGCGGTGGTAAAAAAGTCGGTAAACGTGCATCAGTAGAATTATTGTCAGAAACGTATTTTAACGCTATTCTTGAGAGATTTTCCGACTGCGAAGCTTTATTCGATTTTATGTTTAACGTTCCAAAATCGATTGACTTAATGTTAAGCTATTTTAATTCAAAAATCCCGTTCTTTTTACCGTTTATCGGTAAATTGATACGGGTTTTTGTGTTTTGCTTGTCAAATAACATGTGTAAGATACACACTAAAGTGTACATTCTTATTTTTGATATAGAAATTTATGTGTATTTTGAGAGTATAATTTTGTGTAACATTCACAAACATATAAATTTTGCAAAGTATACTTGACAAAAAATGCAAAGCGTGCTATACTAAAAATGCAAAGCAAACTATACAAAAAGGCGGAGGTGTACCTTGAAAACCAGAATACAGGAGCTGCGCAAGGAACGTAAGATATCACAGGAGGAGCTTGCTCTGGCAGTTGGAGTCACAAGGCAAACCATAACTTCGCTTGAATGTGAAAAATACACGGCTTCCCTTGTGCTTGCCTACAAGCTTGCAAAATATTTCGGAATGACCATTGAGGAAATTTTTGATTTTTCGGAGGTTGATAATGATGACTAAAGCTAAATGCTTCGTGGAAAGAAATTACCAAAAGCGCGGGTTCAAGCTCGCAATGCAAACAATACTTTTATTATGGTGCGCGGCTATGTTTATTGCACACGGGGACTTTGATTTCCCCAAAGCCGCAGACAATGCGCTGAATTTCGTGCAGGGATTTTCTGCAAGTCTGTGGATAGCGTGGACGGCGTTCTGCATGGTCAGAAAGGAAAGTCCCATTGCGGGCAGGAGGGAGAAATAATGGAAGAATTCAGAAAGCAAGTCCAAAAAACTCTTAATATTTACCGAGCCGTTCTTATGGCCGCAATTGTAATATTGGTGGTTTTAAATGTTATTGAAATGTCTGCCATATTAGGTGAAGAAAGCACAAACGACCTCAGTAACGGCTTTGGCACTGGTGTGTGCGCGTCTGTAATAACCTTGATGATAATAAACGTTTGCAGATACAGCGCCGCTCTTAAAAACGACGAAAAGCTCAAAAAGCTTTATATTTTGGAGACCGACGAGCGGGAGCGGCTTATTTACGAAAAAACAAACTCGTCATCGTTAAGGGCAGTGATTATTCTTTTGGGACTTGCCGCGATGGTTGCCTCATTTTTCTCAAAGCCGATATTCTACACTATTATTGCAATAATTATTGCGATCGCGTTTGTTCAAGTCGTATTTAAATTATATTACCGCAGAAAATTTTGATGGAGGGCAGCTATGGAAAAATTCAAGAAAGACCTTGTCGCAAAAATGTTTTTAACTATCTCGGCAGTAGCCCTGCTGAACGCAGTATATTGGACTTTTTCGGCATTCAGTGAAAATGAAAGCGGCTTCACACGGGGTTTCGGCATAGGTATGTGCTTGTTTCTGCTGGGATATGCGTTCTTTCAGGCATTTCGGCTCTATATGCTCAGGCTTGACGAAAAAAAGCTTGAGGAACTGTACAGAAAGTCCACGGACGAAAGGCAGCTTCTTATCTGCGAAAAAACTGCAAGCGGCAGCTTTACCGCAGCAGCTTACATTATTTGTCTCGGAGCGATCATTTCCTCGTTTTTCTCGCAGGCGGCAACTATTATACTTGCGGGGGTCCTTGCAGTTATGGCAATATGCAGACTTTGCTTCAAATTTTACTATGAACGCAAATATTGACGGTTTGGTCAGTCCCTGAAAATCAGCAGCTTGTACGGCTCGGTGCCAAGGGCGGCGGCAATGTTGAATATCACCTCAAGAGAAACGTTATGGACGATATTGGCGGCTTCTATGGCGCTGATATGTGAACGGCTTATCCCTGCCACTTCCGCAAGCTCTTCCTGGGTAAAGCCTTGCAGTTTTCGGTAGTAGGCGATGTTCAGTCCAAGCTGAATGTATTTGTATTCGTTCTGCTTAGAGATTTTTGTGGATCTTGACATTTTCCTCACCCTTTCTCTAAGTAATTTTATCAGATTTTAATAAGGTTATACACTTTTTAATACTATACTATTGCTTTTTATTAAAAAGCATGATATTATTATAAAAAAGTGAAAGCACTTTGACGGCATACATTATGTATTTTGAAATGTCGTCATCATACAAAATAAGCTTATCGCATAACTGTTTATTGTACATTATAGTCAATTGACAAAACCAAAAATTTGTAGTATGATTGTATTAGTTCTATAGTACACATTTGTACGGAAAGGAAGTTTTCATATGGCAGCAGTTCTTGAGGTCAAGGGGCTTTCAAAAAAATACCCCAAGAAAGACGTTTTCGCAGCCGACGGGGTAAGCTTCACCGTTGACGAGGGCGAGATATTTGCCCTGATAGGTCCTAACGGAGCGGGCAAAACGACCACTATACGAATGATATCCACTCTTATCCAGCCTACTGAGGGAGACGCGACGGTTGCAGGTCACAGCATTGTAAAGGAACCCGACAAGGTGCGTGAGAACATCACCTACCTCCCTGATGAGGCGGGAGCATACAAAACCATGACAGGAAACAATTATTTGGAATTCATGGCGTCACTTTTCGCAAAAGACAAAGATACTCTGGAAAAATATATTGCACGCGGCAAGGCCATATGCGGTCTGGGCGACAGACTTGAAGAAAAAATCGGCGGTTACTCCCGCGGTATGATAAGAAAGCTTCTGCTTGCAAGAGCGGTCATGACCGAACCCAAGCTTGCCATAATGGACGAGGCTACCTCCGGTCTGGACGTTATCAACGCTCTTGAAATACGCAAGATGATAAAAAATCTCGCCAAGGAGCAGCATATGGCGTTCCTGCTGTCCTCCCACAATATGCTGGAGATCGAGTACGTTTCCGACCGTGTGGGAATTATGACAGGCGGAAAGCTTATGGTAGTGGGAGCGATCGACGATTTAAAGGAACGGTACGAAGCCGCTAACCTTGAAGAAGTTTTTGAAAGGGTGGTGAAGGACAATGAAGTTCGGTAATTTACTGAAAAAAGAATTACGAGAGCTTATCACAAAGCAGGCTCTTATCAGCATGGTTTTCACAATGGTTCTGCTTATTGTTATGGGACAGATCATGGGCGGCGCAATGGAGGAGGGATTTGACACCTCTACAATAACGCTCTGCAATCAGGACGACAGTGAATTCACTGCCGAGGTCCTGAAAAAAATAGATGCATCACAGTCCACAAAAATAAATTATGTTACCTTTGAAAGCGACGATTACGCCGCCGAGCTTGAAAGGCTGGATATCAAGAACGCAGTAATTATTCCGCAGGGCTACGGCGAAAGCATTACGGAAAAAAAAGAACCGGCGCTTATAAAATTTGTCAGCAAAATGTCAACGGCGGGACTTGCTTCTTCCATGAGCACTATTTCCGGCTCGGACGTTATAAGCGAGATCCAGACTGTCTGCATGAACGAAATTATGAGCAAAAACTACGGACTTACTGAAGAAGAGATTGCTCTTATAAGAGAGCCTATGACAACAGTCGAGTATACGGTAAACGATGGCAAGACCGCGCAGGTCTCAGCTTCCGCGTTGGGAGCGATATCCATGATGCAGTCAATGATAGCGCCTTTTGCGATTTTCTTCCTGCTGCTTATGGCTGCCCAAATGATAATGACGGCTATTTCTACGGAAAAAATTGACAAGACGCTGGAGACTCTTTTGTCCGCTCCTGTTTCAAGAATGAGCGTTCTGTCCGCAAAAATGGTTGCGGCAGTGATCTCGGCTCTGCTTAACGCGTTGTTTATGATCGTCGGTTTTGCGCTTTATATGGTCGGAATGATGGGCAGCGCGGTTAATGAAATTTCTACTGCCGCAAATGAAATGTCAGGCGTCGATGTGTCGGTAATGACCGACAGCATAACTGGTGTAGGTCAGGCAATGGCGGAACTGGGAATTTCGCTCACACCGCTTAGCTACGTGCTTTTTGCAATCCAGCTTTTCTTCACCCTCGCAATAGGTCTTGCTATTTCTCTTATTCTCGGAGCAATGGCTACCGACGTTAAATCTGTCCAGACCCTTATAATGCCAATAATGATAGCGGTAATGATACCATTCTTTGTGACAATGTTTACAGACGTAAACGCCATGTCGCCTGTTTTTAAAGTAATTATTTATGCTATTCCATTCACCCATACCTATACGGCATTGACAAATCTCATGAACGGAAATATGCTTCTGTTCTGGGGAGGACTTGCATATCAGATAATCTTCTTTGCGGTATGTATGTTCCTTGCAGTAAGAATGTTTACAACCGACAAGCTGTTCACCATGTCCTTTTCGGCAGAATCGGCAATGAAAAAACGCGGAAAAAAGACTGTCTCCAACGAACAGTAATTATTTCGGAGGCTTGGCGATATGAGTGATGAAAAAAGATTTATCTATGTTCCTCAGGAACGTAGATCGGTTCTTCTAAGGGTGTGCAGTACGCTTTTCTGTATCGGTACGGCGGTAATGTGGATATCACGCGACAGGTTCGGTTTTGAAAAGGGTGATCTGCTTATTATGAGCGGCGTAGCAGTGCTGCTTATAACACTGTCCTTTATCGGAAGACGTGCGGAACGCAGGGCAGCCGCCGACAGCGAAACGCTTCGCCGTATCCGCGAGGAAACGGGAAAAGGCGACTATAACAGCGATATTTTCTACGGCAAATAAAAACGTGAAGACTTCCGGATGAAATGCTCCCATTTGGTTAGACATGCGGTATATAGAAATATACCGAGAAAAAAGTCTAATGAAGGGAGCATTTTTATGTCTAAAGGAATTTCAATAAAAGATACACACCGTATGATTTCAGACTCAAATCTGCATAACAAAAGCGACCAAGATTTGCTCTTAGTCGCTTTACATAGTTTTTTATAAAATTTTTGTCTATATTTTGCGGGGCAGTTCATTCGTTCTTTTCGGACTTATTTTTATCAGAAAATTTTATGTAATTAATTTCCGGTTGCTACATAGGGACGGACAGCTCCCGCCAATGAAGCAATCGGCATTGTCTGGAGCCAGATATGTCCGGGACCCTTAACGCGTGTATTGAAGAATCCCTCACCTCCGAACAAAGCGTTTCCCACACCCTTTACGGTTTCGATCTCAATGGAGCAGGTCGCGTCCATTGCGGCAAGATATCCTGTGTCCACCAGAATAGATTCGTTTGCGCCCAAGTCGTACTCGACAACGCTTCCGTCTATTTCAAGGAAAGCTATGCCCTGACCGCTGAGCTTCTGCATAATAAAGCCTTCGCCGCCGAAAAATCCAGCACCCAGCTTTTTTTGGAAGAAAATGCTCAGTTCCACCGAAGGACTTGAGGCAAGATAAGCGGATTTCTGCGCAACAATTGTTTTTGCGGGCGAGATCTCCATAGGCAGAATATTTCCCGGAACAGAGGATGAGAAAGCAATCTCTCCTATTCCGCCGACCGCTGTGTATTTGTTCTGGAAGATAGATTCGCCCGAGAGCGCTCTTGAAAACATTTTGCCGATACCTCCGCCGGCGTTTGTGGACATCTGCATATTTGGAGACATCCAAGCCATTCCGCCCCGCTGGCAGCATACGGTCTCGTTCGGTTCAAGCCTGCAAATAACAACCGGAAACGGTGTTCCTTTAATTTCGTACTGCATAAAAAATTTACCCCTTTACAAAAAAATACAATAATATTATACCTCACAGCAAGTATAAAGTCAATGCTTTTTTGCGGATATGCGTTCTATACAGTGATAAAGTTGATATATCGTTCCGACGTAAGTATTTTACGCAAACATAGGGGTGGAAAGATAACGTTCACCCGTGTCGGGAAGAAGCGCGACGATTATTTTTCCCTTGTTTTCGGGACGCTTTGCAAGCTCGGCAGCCGCCCATAGAGCAGCTCCCGAGGATATTCCCACAAGTATTCCTTCTGTGCGCGCTATAGCTCTGCCCATTGAAAAAGCGTCATCGTTTTCAACGGTAATGATCTCGTCGTAAATTTTTGTATTCAGCGTTTCGGGGACAAATCCGGCTCCTATTCCCTGGATTTTGTGAGGTCCTGCCGTTCCCTCGGAAAGAACGGGAGAGCTTTTCGGCTCGACCGCAACTACTTTTATGTTCGGATTTTTGGATTTAAGATAAGCGCCCACTC
>CAMWRN010000096.1 GCA_947176675.1 uncultured Clostridia bacterium
CGTATAGCATAGCTGTAGTGAGTGTATGCTCCTGCGTTGATGATGATTCCGCATTTGTCGCGTCGGGCGGCATGGATACGGTCGATTATCTCGCCCTCATGGTTGCTCTGGAAAATCTCGCAGCCGTCGAAGCCAAGCTCTTCTGCCTTTTCAGCGATATCCTTGAAGATGTCGGCGTAGCTGTCCGTGCCGTAGATGCCGGGTTCTCTTTCTCCGAGAAGATTTAGATTGGGTCCGTTGATGATAAGTACGTTTTTCATATTATTCTCCTTTCGGGATCATCGTATGTGATACTTACTATTTTAATACTAAAATCCCGATTTGTCAAATGCTGCCGAAAAATTTTGTCTGTTATTCCTCATCGGACGTTCCGTCCTCGGAACCGACGAACAGCGCGTCAATTCTCGGAGGGTCTCCGTAAATATCTCCGTTGCCGTATATTTTTACCCTTTCGCCGACGGACTTCTGCTGTTCGATATAGGTTATGGCATTATTGCACCTGACCGTTCCGAGACCGCCGTCAAGCTCCACCATGTAATAATCGTAAAAATCGGACGCGCCGTCCCCGCCGTTCGTCAGCGTTTCCGTTACAACGCCGTAATATTCCTTCGGGTCATAAGGAAAGGTGTCGATCACCTCAAAGCCGTTCTCGCCGCACTTTACCAGAAAATACTCGCTTTTTTCACCGCTCTCCAGTCCCGAAGCTTCGGTGTATTCAACATAGTAATCCACATTAACGGGAACAAGAAGCGTATCCCCGTCAACGGCAAACTCTTCCGCAAGAGGACTTTCATAGTATTTGTACGCCAGCGAATACCGCTCTCCTATCCTTGTCTCCTTAAGCTCCGCCGATGTTACGTTTTCGCTTTCGGACAGCTTTTGCAGATACACCTTTACCGCAGATTCGGGGTCTGCCGTAAGCGGTTCTGTCAGATCGTCCTCCTCCGCGCCATTATCCTCGGACATTTCGGGTTCATCGGCAGAAACGCTTTCCGAAGCTGTAACAGAAGATGTCTCCGCGGACGTTTCCGAAGCGGTCTCCGTTACGTTTGTACCGCCGTTTTCTTCGTTTCCGTCCGAACAGGCGGAAAAACACACTGCCATGGAAAGAATTGCTCCGAGTAAAAATTTTTTGTTTGATTTGCTTAACATAATAATACCTCCATATTACCGCCAGAATTGAAATTTATCGAACCGCCAGCCGCCGTCGGTTTTGACCATACTGTAATTCAGTTCGTAAAACCACACAAAGTACGGATCGTCGCCGTGACTATTGACCACGGTCGCTTTAAAATCTACCCGCTCATCGCTTATTGATATGGGTGAAAACAAAGTGAACTCATATACCGGAGAGCCGCTCCTCCAATCATTTTCGTAAAGAGCGCCGCTGCCGTCAACGCTGAACCTGTCGGCATATTCAGCAGCATAGTCATACGTATAACACTCGCAAACAGTTTCCAAGGCTTTCTCGGAAAGCTGCGCGGGTTCATTTTCGCGCCCCCAACTGTCGCTGTACATCCATGATTCCGACGTGTATTTTACGGAAAACTCATGTGTCTTGTCAAACAGTTCCCGCTGCTCCGCCGTCAGGAATTCCAATCCGTCGGAATTGGCGATAACAAATTCCGCTTCCGCAGTATCGTTTTCAAAAGTCACTCTGACCTTATAAACTCCGTTTGCAGCGCTTTTATAATCAAACACGGTATCGTCAACGGTAAACGCTGCTTCTCCAAGAGGAGCAGCGGCAGCGTCAAACTCTAAAAAGCTTTCTCCGTTTCTGAACACAGCAGCCTCGTCGCCGTTTTCACTCTCGTAAAATATCTCAAGCCGGCACACCGTCTGCTTTTTATCCGTAAAGTTGCTTATGCCGACGGTAAGTTCGCCAATCGGCGCATTCCATGTGTCAAACCCGTCGCTGCCGCGGGACAAAATAACTGCGGGAACTGCCAGCGCGATGCCATCGGTCGGCAGGTCAAAAAGCCTGTCCGAATTTTTTTCGTATCTTACAAACGCATCCGAAAGCTCACCGTATATCAGAGCCGAATCCCTGCCACTGTACTTGACCGCGTTTATCACAACGATATCAAAGCTTTTCAGCAGATCAATATATTCCGAAATATCACCGTCAAAATTGCACAGTTCTATTTTTGTAACAAGTGGGTTTTCCGCAAACATTTCCACAAGAGGAACGCTCGGATTTTCTATGCTCACCGCCGAAAGTTTTTTCATTCTTCGTATATTTCCCATGTCCGTTTCAGTAAGAGCGTTCCCGTCTATCTCAATGTAAATATCCTCCGAACTGTAGCCATTTCCGCAGAGCATGAAATTATCTGACTGTTCAGCCGCAGTTGCCGTTTCGGGTTCACTTTCGGCAGAGATTGTTTCCTCCGCCGCTGTAATACTTTCCGCACTTGTTTCCGTTATTTCGGAATTTCCGTTCAAACAGGCGGAAAAACACACTGCCGTGGAAATAATTGCCCCAAATAAAATTTTTTTGACGTTCATATCAAAGCCCCCAATAATTATTTCCACACTCAGAACCACAGATCGAACTTGTCAAACCGCCAGCCGTTTTCCGTATTTACCATATGGAAATTTTCTTCCTCGACCCACACGCGGAACGGATCGCCGTCGTGAGCGTGTATTTCCGCGGCCTTGAAAATAAGCTCATTTTCATCCGAATAAACCGGAAAGAATAATCCCCCCTGATATTCCGGATTAGTGCCGCCGTCACTCGACGATGCCTGCAATTCTCCGGTTTCTTCATTTATATATGAGCCGAGTGTCTTTTGCATGGTATAGTCCTCCGTGAACACATCACGTATCGGAGCAAGGAATTCATCAGCGGTAAGCTTAGCCGCATCTTCCTCGGACAGATACCTGCTGCACCAAAACCAATCTCTTGTAACACTGTAGGCTTTTGAAAACACCTCACGCTGTTCCGCGTTCATAAATGACGGTTTAAAATCGTAAGTGTTGCTTCCCTCTGAGGTCTCCCAAAAATCCCAGTAATCCTCGTCCTCATAGTCAAGACCGATAAAGAATACCTGCTCCAAAATTTTGCCGTTCCCGAAATCGAAGTGTACCTTGTAGGTTCCCGGTTCGCAGGCGGCAAAATCGAAAATTTCATCTCCGATGTCAAGGTCGGCACTTTCGCCCGCATTTACGGTAAAGTTGATCGGGTACTCCGTACTTCCGTTCCTGAAAACCATAGGGTCGCTGAAAGAACGCATAACACCGATACTGTTGTCTCTGTAAATAAACACTCTCTCGGCGGTTTTTGCTTCGTCCGTGAAATTAGAAAATCTGCACACAAGGCTACTTTTGTGCGACCATATGCTTGTAATATAGTCCTCGTCAAGACTGCCGTATTCCAAGCTTGCCGCACCTGTTTTGCAGTCCCATTTTTCCTCGGGATAGTTAGGGGTAACTTCAAGACTTGTATAGAAAGCAAGTCCCTCGTCACGGAGCTTGTCCCTGTCGGAAGCGGTGGTGTACATTCCGTAGCTTATTTTTTTAGTCGGAGCGGCTTTCATAAGGATATCGCCGTCCCTTTCGGAATAGTTGGTCACCTCGGCTGTAAGCTGTTCGATACCTGAATTTTTCAGCACCTCCGCAAAAGCCTCTGCGACCAAGACGCCTCCCCTGAGCCAGACAAATTTTATATTCGGACAGTCCTTCAAAACGCTGAACTCCACATCCGCACTGTAATCGTTAAAATAAAAATTCTCTATCTCCGTTTCCGTCAGACCGTTCATGAGATATTCTCCGCTGTAGTTGTCAAATCGGATACTCTCGGTTCTTACCGTGTTCAGACTGCCGCCCCTGTAGTCGTCAAAGGTGATGATCCAGTCGTCGTTATAAACGGAAAAATCAGCGTTTCCGCTGTAATCGTCAATAATAATGCCCGCATTGTTCAGCCTGTTGATAAAGCTTATATCCTCATTTTGCAGACCAACTATCCGCAGATATCGTATATATGACAAATACTCGTCGTCCAGACCCGAAAAGACCGCATCGGGATCGGCGCATTTTCTAATATCCAAAGTCAGTTCATAGCTGTACTGATCTTCTATGTACTTTCCCGAAAAACCGTCTTGATCCTTAAAATATTCCCGCAGGAACGTAAGCTCGTCCTCGTCGCTGATATCCTCCTCAAACATTTCTGCGTATTCACCGCCGAGTCCCGAACCTGCCGCCGATGTGATAGCAGCGGTTTCGGACACGGTCTCGTCAGCCTTAATCTCGTCATGCGTGCAAGCCGAAAGGCACACCGCAGCCACGAGAGCCGCACTCATTAAAAATTTTTTACCCGTAATTTCGGACATAAAAAACATCTCCCCATGTCGTTTGGTTAAATTATACACCTACGACAGGGGAAATTCAATTACATTTCGGTTTCATTAAGTTTCATATTGGAAACAATTTATTTAAGATTTTCATAATAAAGCTTCATAGTGCGGGCGTCCTCGGTCTGAGTACCCGCGCTCTCGCAGATAAAAGTCGGAGAAAGTCCCCGCTCGTAAACAAGCTCCATAAGCGGCTCGAAATCGGGACCGTATCCCTCGTTTGCGTCAAAGGTAAGATGCCGCTTTTCGCCGCCCTTGTCAGTGTACTCTATTTTAGAAAAATGAGAATGGAAAATTTCCGCACGTTCTCTTCCCAGCTTGTTCTCAATGGTATCGAGTATCTCAGCAAATTCGGCTTTTCCCTTTATTGCGCCGAAGGTGCGGGCGTTAAGGTGTCCGAAATCAATACAGGGGATAAAGCTGTCGTCAACGCGACATATTTCCATAACCTCGTTAAGGTCGCCAAGCTGGTTGATTTTTCCCATAGTCTCGGGACAGCAGCGGATATTTTCAAGTCCGTTTGCGATAAGCGCCTCCCGCGCTTTTTTCATGGTAGCCTTTGCAAGCTCCAGCGCTTCCCCGCGGGTCATTTTAGAGCATGAACCGCTGTGTATGACTATCCTGTCGCCGCCCATAGCCTTTACTGCCTGAGCCGACTGCAAAATATAGTTTATGGAATTGTCCCGCTTTTCCTCCTCAACGCTTGACAAGGAAATAAAGTAAGGTGCGTGTATGGAAACGGTTATATTCCTTTCCGCCAGAGCCTTTCCTATTTCCGCTGCGGAGGCTTCACTCACACGAACGCCCTGTCCGCACTGATATTCAAAATGGTCGAGACCGAATTTTTCGAGATATTCTCCAAGCTGAACGGATTTTTTGTAACCCATAGCCTTAAAGCTTTCCGCAGTTCCCGCGGGACCGAATTTTGCGCTCATTTTCAGTATCCTTTCCGTTTTTGGTATCGGATTAATTATAACACGGGAAAGGATAATATGTCAATTATTTTGTATTATTCTTTTTTAATTGTGTTGTTTTTCAATATGTTTTTTATTTGACCTATATTTTCTGCTGTATTTTCTATATTGCCTGCAATATCTTTGTTTTTATCCTCTACTATCATAACACCTATTTTGTATATGTAATCCAACATTTCCCGTATATCGCCTGCGATTTCAAGAAAAACCAAAACAAAACCTACTGTCATTACAGCGATAATTAGCGAGCCGCACAAAATAATTAAACCTGTTTCTGCGTTATCAGCTTTTACGTATATAATAAGACCTATTAAAACAATTACGGCAAATATAACTTTATATATCAATTTTAATGCGTCAACCCACGCGCTTCTTTTGTAGTAACTCGGTGGCGGCTTATAGTTGTTCTTGTTTTTATCGTTTAACATATGAACTTCTCCTTATTCAATTTAGGGTATCACCACACTTCTGAAGAGTGTGGCAAATATTATTTATGTTTTTTAATGCTCGTTTATCTACATAACTCTTCCTTCAATAAAAATACTATATGCTTTCTGTGCAATAATTTTTGTACTTGCCAAATCAATTGTTCCACCTATTATGCCGCTTACGCCAGGAATCAGTTTTACCAAATTCACTGCACCCTTTTCTCCAAACCTTGTAAGCAAACGAAATCCAACACTTCGATTTATTTTAGTTATAACCGTTCCTGGAATTTTCTTTAGGGTATTTACAGCAACCTTTTGACCAATTTTGATTCCAGTGCCTTTAATAACATCGCTTATTGCTGTGCCAGTAAGACAAAGATACGCTAAAGTTTGAACTTCATCGTCACTTGGGTTAAACCCGCCTATATATGCAATAGTTGCAATCATTCTCAATTGAACATACAAAACACTTGTAATATTGGCAGGAACAGCAACTGGAAGTGTAATCAATCCGCCCAAACTTGTGATAAACCCGCTTGTAGTACACTTGGCAACCTGTGCATTTATCAAATGCTTCGCAGCAGTTTCTTTAGACGGATATTTGTTTAAATAGTGTGTTCCCAATTCAGGAACACTTTTTGATATTGGCAGTCCGTCTAAAGCTTTTTCATAACAAACTTTAAGTGCTTTTTGCATATCTTCATTTGTCATTTTCATTTATAATCGCTCCCAAGTAAATATATTTAGTGATTTATGCAAAGTGTAGTCACTATATAAAATTATTTTTCTTATTGTATCACAAAATACTACGACCTGTCAATACTAAAATAACTAAATATGATAAAATATTTTAAAATCTTTGTTAGGAACGTGATGAAAATGGCACACTACCCAAGAATACGTGACCTTAGAGAGGACTGCGATAAAAAGCAATCCGAACTTGCAGAATATTTAGAAACAACAAAACAGTATTACAGCTTATACGAAAAGGGTGCAAATGAAATCTCTTTCGAGCGCGCAATCGCCCTTGCAAAATACTACAACGTAAGCCTTGACTATATAGCGGGACTTACAAACGACAAGCGCGGACTTGCTCGCAGCGACCTTTCACGGGAACAGCGGGAGCTTCTGAGAACAGCCAAGGAACTCGGCAATACCGACAAAGAGAAGACCATCGCCCTGCTGAAAGCAATGATTAACGCCATAAAATAAAAACAGATCGGAGAGACTGATTCTTTCCGATCTGTTTTTATTAATCAAATTTATTAAACCGCTTTGGCAGCAGCGGCTTTTCCGCCGCCCTCTTAAACCTGAACGGCAGGCTTGTTTCAAACTCAATTGGATACACAAAAATCGAACGTATCCCCGCAAGATTTGCGCCTAAAATATCCGTGAATATCTGGTCGCCCACAGCGGCTATGCGGTTCTTGGGGACGCCCTCTGCGCGAAGCTCCGCCGCTGCCTGTTTAAAACCTTTCGGCAGCGGCTTCGCACCGTTGGGAACAAAGTGCAGTCCCAGCATTTCCGCAAAGGGCGTGACCCGCTCGGCTTTGTTGTTGCTGACAATAATAAGCTTTATACCCGCAGACTTCATACTCTCTATCCATTGAGGGATACCCTCCGCAGGGACGGGATTGTTGTGGGTGGTGAGGGTGTTGTCCACGTCCAGTATAAGTGCCTTTATGCCCCGTTTTTTCAAGGCGGCAGGAGTTATCTCGGTTATGGAGCGCAGAGCGTAGGTTGGTTTGAAAATCGCCATAAAAAATTTCCCTTCGGATAATTTATACGTTTAATATCATACGCACAAGCCATATCGCCGCCAGATGCGCAGGATAAAAAGCATAAAAAAAGTATTTGTTGACTTTCAGCTTGCTGTTTGTGCGGAGGAAAATCAGCGGCGCGGAAAGCAGGGCAAATATCGTCCAGTCAATACAAAGTCCGCCTACTATTAGACTTTTCGGATCCTCGGGATAGCCGCTCCACAATGCGGTGATGTACTGCAAAACATACAGCAGAGCGCCTATTGCAGGGTGGTTTCTGCATATGTAGAAAATAAGCATTAAAACAACGCCGTTTGCCGAATAGTCAAAATTAATAAGAGACAGCAGCAAAAACGCGGCGATAAACAGCCACCATTTGCGCTCCTTGAAGCCTGCCATAGCGACAAGACTTACAAACAGTGTGAAAAAAATATTCATATTCATCCACTCTTCGCGCCAGTCGTAAGGGTGGAACGCCATGATATAAAGCGGCTGGCTGATAAGCGCAAAAATACCCAAGCGTATCAGGTACTTTTTGATATTGCTTGTATAGAGCAGCCCCACCGTCATGCAGTAGCAGAATATGGGGAAAGCAAGCCGTCCCGCCCAGCGAAACGCGGGAATGTCGGGAAAAAACACGTCTCCCACATGGTCGATAAGCATTGAGATTATCGCGATAAGCTTTAAAAGGTTTGTGTCAAGATTCGTTTTAAATCTCGGCTGATATGTCGGTATTTCGTCGGGCGTTGTAATATACTTCCAAACGCGTGAATCGGTAATTTTACTCATGTTGATTCCCCCTCTATATATTATATAC
>CAMWRN010000097.1 GCA_947176675.1 uncultured Clostridia bacterium
CTATATATTTTAACATTGCCGTGAAAAAATATTAATTGCTACAAATCGCCCCTAACTTAAAAAAGCCCCGCGTCAGACCGTTCACAGGTCTCCGCAAGGTTTTCTTTTAAATGATAATGCGTCCTGCCCGAATTCCAAGCAGGACGCATTCTGGTGGAAGAGGGTGGATTCGAACCACCGAAGCCGAAGCAACAGATTTACAGTCTGCCCCCTTTGGCCACTCGGGAACTCTTCCATTAACAGGTTAGAGGTCATTACCTGTAACCGTTATCTGAAATACCGGATAACCGATATAAAATGGAGCTGGTGGACGGACTCGAACCCCCGACCTGCTGATTACAAATCAGCTGCTCTACCAACTGAGCTACACCAGCTTGAGTTATTATATTGTATCTTCAAGCGACTTAATTATTTTATCACAACAGTTCTCAAATGTCAATAGCTGTCGGATTTTTTTACAAAATGTTCATATTTAGCGTGATTTCTATATCAAGTATATCCGAAACAGCCGAAAATATCCGCACAGAAAATACCTCCGAAAATATTTTTACGAAGGTATTTTCTGCACTTTATTAAAGTAAAAACGCGCTTCCGATGTTTACAAAATGCAGTAAATGAATTTCAGCTTGAATCTGCCGAATCTTGAAAGCTTGGCGCAGAACCGCTTCGCAAGACTGTTCACAGCCAGTCTCATCTCGTTGACTTCGTTTTCCGTAAGGCTGTCTCCCCCGAATGACGCTTTAAGGGCGCAGCCGATAACAAGCTCCGCAGTTCCGTCCGAAAGCATTTCCGAACGCCCCGAAAGCATTTCGGCGTAATCGCGGCAGCTCATCTCTCCCTGCTCGGGCATTTCCATAAGTTTCAGAATTTTTCCGAAGCGTTTGTATTCGTCTATCGCGGCAGCCCTTGCGCTGTGCAGAGCCGTTATCCTGCGCTTCGCCTTTGCGGCGTTCCTGCGCAGGATAAAAGCCATAGGCACAATGACTGTGACCGCAGCTAAAACAACAAGCCATGTAAGGTCGTACAGAACATCTACCTTTTCCCCGCCCTTCAGACCAAATATCCCGAAGCCTACAGTAGGATTCTCAGACTTATTTTCCGCAGGCTGTACCGCTTTGTCAATATCCGCAGCAAGGGTTTCCGATTCGGAGGAGACTTCTGTTTCCGCATTCAGGGGCGCCGTGGTCTGCTGCGGAGTATCCGCGCCCGATTCCGAAATCTGCTCCGAATCCTGACTTTCCGAATACTCCGAAGATGCATTTTCCGCTCCGTCCGTATCAGCTCCCGGCTCGGACTCGCTTTCGGAGACCGTTTCAGACTCTGTTTCGGGTTCGGAAACCGTAGTCTCGGTGGGTATAGACGTGCGGATATTTCCGTATCCCGATGTGAACTCCACAGGATACCAGCCGAAACCGTCAAGATATATTTCCGCCCAAGCATGACCCCGCAGATCTGAAACGCTTACGGTTGCAGCAGTTCCCAAAGCCGTTCCCGAAGGGAAATCCGCAGGCTTTATAACGTAGCCCTCAGCGTATCTTGCAGGTATTCCCGCGTAGCGGCACATTATCACAGCCGCCGAAGCAAAATGCGAGCAGCTTCCCTCGCGGTTCTCAAGGAAGTGGTCCACAAAGTCTCTTCCCGCAGGAAGCTTTCCCGCGCTCAGGCTGTATTCGCAGTTGTCCCTGAGCCACTTCCTTATAAAGTATATTTTTCGGTTCAGTACCGTCATTTCGTCAAGAGTACTTTTGCCTGTCTTTACCTCCTCCGCGGTGATGTACTGATAGTAGCTTTCGTCGAATATATCTTCGGGGGAAAAACTTTCGGGTATATCCAGATAGTTTGCGTATACAAAGCTTCGATAGACCGCCTCGTCCTCGGAAAGAACGGCGGGCGTCGACCACTTTTTGCGAAAGATATTCTGGTATCCGTAGTAGTTTTTTGGGTCGTAGAACTGCCCGATATATGACTTGTCCGCTCCCCCGAAGCTGCTGCCCGAATCTATCCTGTATCTCGAAACGCTTTCGGGAACAAGGTTGTACGGCATATATAGATAGTTTGTATTGGCGGAGATATTTTTCACGGAAAAGCTGTACTGAGGCATTTCCGCGCGGGTATATTTAAGGTTGTAGCTGTCCATAAGCAAAGGGGAAAGTCCGTCCACGCTGAAAGAAGAGGTTATCCTGTCAAGTTCCCTCAGCTTTGCGGCGGAAAGCTGCTCCCAGCTTCTTCCCGTATAGACCGAACCCACAAAGCCGCGCAGATATATGGTCTCGTCCGATTTGGGTATAGTGACTTCAAGAACTGCCTTTCCGTCGAAAGATATGTCGCCGAATTCTCCCAGCCTGCCGTGATTTATCGCGCCCGTAGGCTCCACGTTCCTTGTGGCTATGGTAACGATATCGTCGATGACCTGCTGCACACCGCCGCCATTAAGATAGTCCACAGCCTCGTCGTACATAACGTTAAGCTTTTCGGGACGCTCATAGCCGAACATTTTTGACGCTCCGAAAACGGCCAGCACACACAGCGAAGAGATGACCGCCGTATAAAATCCGCAGTGTGAGGAATATTTTTTGCAGCGCGGATCGGATATCCTTTCCGCAGCGTTGGACTCCATTGCAAGCATCGCCGCCCAGCATATGACCACGGCGAAAAACGCCGCGCCGTTAGGTTCGAGTCCGAACATGAGTACGGAGAAAAACGGTATGCAGGTGGCGGTTATAACTCCCGAAGCGGAGTTCCCGCGCACCGCAGAATGACAGCAGAAAGCGCACATAATATATTCCGCAAAAAAAGCAAAAACATTCACATGAACATCTGCAAGATCGGATTCAACGATATATATGAACGGTTTTGAGCGGTACTCATCGCGGATCGTGTAAAGAAAGCTGTTCAGCACACTCGCAAGTCCCGCGCATATCACATACCTTGCACTGTACACCCACAGGATCGTTATGAGCGCAATGACCGCACCAACCGCCCTGTACCAACGTTCTTTAAGACTGAAAGCAAACGTGAAGACAATACACAGAAAAACAGGCGCAGCTATCGCGTAAAACGTATTTATTCCCGTATCCACGCAGGTCAGGAACGTCATAACCGAACCGACGCAGCCGCAGGCGGCTGTAAGATATTTTATGACCATCGGGGTAAAATCCGAAACGGCGGCAAGCTTTGAATGTACCTTTTTATCCGCATGGATACTTGCCGTTATAACTGCGGAGGGACGGCGTTCTGCGCTCATCGTCAGGCTCTGCTCCTTTCTGCGTATTTTTCTTATATTACACAAGACTGCGGGACAGTCCTACTGCGTAATATCGGGATCACCGAGATATCCGAAATTTTCCGAGCTTAATTTCTCGGCGTCGGCGTAAACTATTTCCACGGACGATATCTCCTTGTCCGCGTTTGTCTCGGTTGGCGGAGCTGTGCATATCAGCGTCAGGCGCGCTTCTCCGCAGATAGCGGAAAGCTCGTCCGCATATGCTCCGCCGTCCCTCTCGGAGACTGCTATAACTCTTGAAAATCCGCCGTTTGCAATGTAGACGCTGTCGGATATCTCCGTAACATAAGCGATACTGCTGCCGAATTCAAGCTCCTTTATTCCGCCGCAAAGCTCAGCAAGCTCGGCGTAAAGAGAATCCGTATCGGTGATCTCAGCGGTATGAAGACTGTAACCGCTGAACGGTACTGCAAACGAATGTGCCGCACCGTTTTCCGAAAGAGAGCACGAGACCGACGCCGCAGCTTCAAGGACTCTGTCCGCACCCTCCGCCGAACGGCAGCTTCCCGTATCTGCCATTATCAGTATCCTGCTTCCCACAGGCTTTGAAAGCTCCTTTACAATAAAGCTTTCGCTTCTGCCGCTAAGCTTCCAGTGTATAAGATTATGCCTGTCGCCGTCGCGGTACTCTCTCAGCATAAAGATTTCCGACGGGTCGTCTCCGGGCTTTTCGTGTGAGAAAACACTGCTTTCCGCGCTGTAGATATAATTGCTCTCTATGGCCGCCGAAACAGGCAGTATCAAGGGCAGAACGATTATCTGAGTTTTAAAGCCGATCTTTTTATGCACCGAGGTCATTCCCAGAAGGTCACACAGCCGCACGCTTTTTATCGAAACGGAAACTGCTCCGCAGTGCTTGGGAAGAAAGCTCAGTGACACCGTTTCGCTTATCCTGCCTCCCAGCGGTACTACCGCCTTGTGCACGAAAGGCCGCTCATCTTCAAACGGTGCAGAGACCGTATAACGTATTTTTACCGTACATGAAGAAACAGGCAGTAACGATCGGTTGTACAGGCTAAGCTTTATGACCGCGGGTTTCCCCCGTTCCGTCACGGGAGAATCGCAGAACACCTTTATTTTCAGCATTGCCGAACCTATCGCAAGCGCGGCGTACAAAACAAAAGGCAGCACGATCAGAAAAGCCAGCAGATAAAACGACAGGTCGCCCTTGTAAAGCACATAGAAAACAGCTGAAAAAACCGTTATAATAATATAAATAAGCTTCATCGCATTTCCTTTCGGGTCAGCTTGTCAAGCCGCGCGTCAGCGTATGGACGGTGCAGGCGTACGGGCGCTGATATCCCGCAGAACATCTGAAACGGACACTCCCGCAGCCTTTGCTTTTGCACTTAAAATAATACGGTGCTCGGCAACGTCACCGAGAATATATTTCACGTCGTCGGGAATGACGTAGCTTCGTCCGCGCATAAGAGCCGCCGCTCTTGCCATTGACGTAAGAGCCACCGTTCCGCGGGGACTGAGTCCCAGCTTTATCTGCGGGTGAGAACGTGTCGCCGCCGCAATGGAGGCAAGGTATTTATACACGCGGTCGTCTATAAAAACATCCTCCGCCGCCCTTATCAGCATCAGCACATCGTTCGCGTTTGCAGCGGGAGCTATCGTATCGGCAGGCTTTGCCGCGCCTTTCGACTTCAATATAGCGATCTCGCTTTCAAGGTCGGGATAACCCATTGTAAGCCTAACGATAAATCTGTCAAGCTGTGATTCGGGCAGCATTTGCGTACCGACCGAACCTATGGGGTTTTGCGTGGCGATGACAACGAACGGCTTCGGCAGCGTGTGTGTAACGCCGTCCACCGTGACCGAACCCTCCTCCATAGCTTCGAGGAGCGCGCTCTGGGTCTTGCTGGAGGTACGGTTTATCTCGTCGGCAAGAAAAAGACTGCACAAAGCCGCACCCGGCTTGTAATCGAAGCTGTCGGTGCGTTTGTTGTATACCGTAAAGCCTGTAACATCGGCGGGAAGCACGTCGGGAGTGAACTGCATACGCTTGTAATCGAGAGACATTGCCTTTGAAAAAGCAAGCGCAAGAGTTGTCTTGCCCACGCCGGGAATATCGTCCAGCAGGATATGACCTCCGGCGATAATTGCCAGCAGACTTTTTATAATAATCTCGTCCTTGCCGATAACAGCTTTTTTCACTTCATCGGTTATTCCCCTTGCTATGGGAATGATCCTTGTTTTGATTTCCTGATCCGTCATAACGTTACCTCTCAAAAATTAGTAAGCACAATATAAAAACAGTATAACACATTTCGGTAAAAAATACAAATTACAATTTGGTAAAAGAGTTTTTTGCGGTATTTTCAGTGTTTTTGAAAAAAGTCCTTGACAAACAGAGCAATTCGGTATATAATTAACATGAATTTATTTTGTTGAATGTTGAAATACGGGATGCCGTGGTCCGGCGTGAACATAGTGTCTGAAACTGTCTGCGGCAAAACTGTCACAGATTTTTTTATTTTATGGCGCAGTTCTGTGCGCACTGAAAGGATATGACTGTTATGAATATGAGATCAAAGCTTAAAACCGCTGTTCCCCTGATGTGTACAATATGCTCGGCTGCGTTCATGCTGTCCTCATGCAGTCTCTTCGGAGGCTCTTCTGATGATGCGAACACCGGCGATACCTTTGATCAGGCCGGGTACGAATCGCGTATAAACGAGCTCGAAAGTCAGGTAGAGGCTCTGAGAGCCGAAACTATGCCAAACGTTCAGTTCAGAAACAAGTCCGACTTCCTGCTGGGCAAGGACAATCCCGCAGTAAGCGAAGCCGCCGCCATAAAGGAAGAGATCATGGCTGATCTGCCCGAAACTATCTTGATACGGGATACCGAGTACAGCACGTCTCTTACGTCTCTGACCCTTAACAATATGGGGCTTACCGACGAGGATATCGCGGAGCTGAAATATATGGTAAATCTTACCGAGCTTCATATTTATCAGAACGAGATCAGTGATCTGACTCCTCTTAAAGGTCTTACCGGACTGAAGACCCTGTCCCTGTTCAAAAACAACGTAAGCGATCTTTCTCCGCTGGCGGGACTTGTTGCTCTGGAGGACCTTTACCTCAGGGACAACAACGTTTCCGATATTTCCGCTTTGGAAAGCCTTACCGCGCTTGAAGTACTTGATATTTCCGAGAACAGTGTTTCGGATCTTAAACCGCTGTCCGGTCTCAGGAACCTTAATCTGCTCAGACTCAATAACAATAATATTACCGATATATCCGCTCTCAGCGGTCTGAAAAAAATTGAGAGGCTCCACTTGCAGAACAACAGCGTTACGGACATCACTCCGGTAATGAACATGGAAGACCTTTCCGAGATATATTTGGAAAACAACAACGTTTCGGACGTGTCGCCGCTTATGTCCCTGACCTCCTTAGGCTGGATAAAGCTGGGCGGAAATCCCGTTGAGAACATTACTCCTCTTGCAAATCTTGTAAACCTTAAAAAGCTTTATATTGAAAACACAAACATACCCGAAGAGGAATTGCAGTCTTTCCAAGATCTGCTGCCCGACGTGACCGTCGTTACAAAGTAAAGAAATTAAAGAAGTAAAAATCGGAGGAAACTGAAATGATCATTATTCTTAAAAAAGACGCACAGGCCGAATCTATACGCAGACTTGAGGACGCTCTCAAAGCCAAGGGCATAAGCGCAAACCACATCGAGGGCGAACACCAGAACATCATCGGTCTCGTGGGAGATACGTCTGTTATCGACGTTGAAAACGTGCTCGCGCAGGACTGCGTTGAAAGCGTCCGCAGAGTTCAGGAGCCTTACAAAAAGGCTAACCGCAAATTCCACCCCGATGACACCGCCGTTCCGGTAAGGAACAGGACTATCGGCGACGGCTCGCTTCAAGTCATTGCAGGTCCCTGCTCGGTAGAAAGCGAGGAGCAGATAATCACCACCGCCATCGCCTGCAAGGAAGCGGGTGCAACAATGATCCGCGGAGGTGCGTTCAAACCGAGAACATCTCCATATTCTTTCCAGGGACTGGAGGGCGAGGGCATCAAGCTTCTGGTCAAGGCAAGAGCGGAAACGGGTCTGCCTATCGTTACGGAGATCATGAGCATTGCAGACCTTGACCTTTTTGCCGATGTGGACGTTATTCAAGTGGGCGCAAGAAATATGCAGAACTTCAAGCTTTTAAAGGCACTTGGCGAGTGCGACAAGCCCATACTGCTCAAACGGGGTCTGGCAAACACTCTTGAAGAGCTTCTCATGTCCGCCGAGTACATCATGGCGGGCGGAAACATGAACGTTATCCTCTGCGAAAGAGGTATCCGCACATTTGAAACTATGACGAGAAATACTCTCGATATATCCGCTGTCCCGCTTCTCAAGCAGAAGTCCCACCTGCCTATATGCGTTGACCCGTCCCACGCTACGGGAATCGTTTCACTTATCGAGCCAATGTCTTTGGCGGCAGTAGCCTGCGGCGCGGACGCGTTGGAGATCGAGGTTCACAACGACCCCAAGAGCGCGCTTTCCGACGGCGGTCAGCAGCTTACCCCGGCAAAATTTGCAGAGGTAATGAAAAAGGTAAGAAGTCTTGCGGAATACTTCGGCAGGACTGTAGGCTAAGCGGGAAGGCTTTAAAATTGCATTATTACAATATTTTTTTAAAACTAATTTCACGGAAAGGAGGACGCGTTTTCCGTCGGGGAAAACGGTCGTAATATGAATGTTAAAATAAAACCGTCAAAGCTCATAGGCAGGGTGAACGCACCCTCCTCCAAAAGCTTTTCTCACCGTATGCTCATCGCGGCTGCCCTTGCGGGAGGAGTCTCGGAAATTTCCAATATAAGTTCCTCCGAGGACATAGACGCTACAGTCGGTGCACTTACCGCTTTGGGAGCAAAAATTTTCCGCGAGGGTACGGTCTACACGGTCATGGGCATTAAAACGCCCTCCGCTTCGGCGG
>CAMWRN010000098.1 GCA_947176675.1 uncultured Clostridia bacterium
TTTATGGATATTTTAGAAGTTATAAAAAACAGAACAAGCTATCGGGGGAAATACCAAAACACGCCTGTTCCGAAAGATGACCTGATAAAAATTCTCGAAGCAGGGGCGGCTGCTCCGTCGGGTTGCAATAAACAGACAACATCGTTTATTGCAGTTGACAATGTAAAGCTTTTAAAAGAATTGAAGTCTCTTATCGTACCGTCCATAGCAGAAACTGCGCCTTGCTTTATCTTGGTTCTTACGCAGAAGATTTATGCATACAGAGATAAATGCTTCAATGTGCAGGACTACAGTGCGGCTATCGAAAATATGCTGCTGGCGATTAAGGCTCTGGGATATGAAAGCTGTTGGTATGAGGGACATATTACCGATGATGATGATATTGCAGGAAAACTTGCCGAGCATATGGGCATACCCGACGAATACAAAATAGTTTGCATACTGCCTGTGGGAAAGGCTGACGAAGAAATAACTCGGGTATCTAAAAAGCAGCTTGAAAGCAGGGTATGGTTTAACAGTTTCGGTGCGGATAAAAAGTAAAGCTTACAATGCACAAAATATTCAAGGAGGTACAGCAATGAACATTTTCAGTAAAATTGCAGCAGGATTAAAAAAGACAAAGGATTCTATGATGGGCAAGCTCGAAGCCTTGATGAACTCCTTTACAAAGATCGACGAGGATTTTTTCGAGGAGCTGGAGGAGCTTCTCATAACCTGCGATATCGGCGTTGAGACCTCTCTTGAAATATGCGGCGAACTGCGGAAAAAAGTCAAGGAAAAGGGACTGACAGAAACGGTTCAGCTTATGGACGAGTTGAAGGAGATCATCACCGAAATGCTTGGCGAGGACAAGAGTCTGGACGTGTCCTCAAAGCCTGCGGTAATACTTGTAATCGGCGTGAACGGCGCGGGTAAGACTACCACTATCGGCAAGCTTGCGGCACGGTACAAAAACGAGTGTAAAAACGTCCTTGTAGCGGCGGCGGACACTTTCCGAGCGGCGGCTATCGACCAGCTTGAGGTCTGGACTCAGCGTGCGGGAGTTGATATCGTCAAGCACGAAGAGGGTTCCGACCCTGCGGCTGTGGTTTTCGACGCAGTAACGGCAGCCAAAGCGCGGGACATAGACGTGCTTATCTGCGACACAGCGGGACGTCTGCATAACAAGAAAAATCTTATGGACGAACTGAAAAAAATCAGCCGTATAGTTCACCAGCAAGCCGAGGGCTGTTCACTTGAAACCCTTCTTGTTCTTGACGCGACCACGGGTCAGAACGCCGTAAATCAGGCGAAGCTTTTCGGCGAGACTGCGAACATTACAGGTATCATCCTCACAAAGCTTGACGGCACGGCAAAGGGCGGAATAATCATTTCCATTCACCGCGAGCTTGGCATTCCCGTAAAGCTTGTGGGTGTTGGCGAAAAGCTTGACGATTTGCAGGATTTCTGCGCCAAGGATTTTGTGGACGCTCTGTTCGAGACCGAGACAGATTTCGACTACAACTACGAGCGGCTTACGGACGGTGATGAAAATGAGTTCGCCGAAGATGCGGAAATTTCCATGGAAGAAAAAACGGAAACTGAAAGCGAAAACGGAAATGTGACGGAAATGAATTTGGAAATCTCGGAAATGCAAGAAAAATCCGAAATTAATGAAAATATCGAAGATGAAACGGCAGAAAGCGAATCTGAACTTGCAGAAGCCGAAATCTCGGAAGATGATGTTTCCGAGGAGAAAAAGAGCCTGAAAGACGGTAAATTCGGATTTCTGTTTAAGGAAATTACTTTTGGCAAGAAGAAAAAGGATACCGAAAACGACGAACAAACCGATGACGAGTAAGGAGATACTAGCATGAAAATAGTTCTTGCAACAAACAATAAAAACAAACTCCGCGAAGTGCGTGAAATCCTCGAACCTGCGGGACTGACGGTGCTTTCACAGTCCGAAGCGGGAGCGGATATCGAGGTGGAGGAAAGCGGCAAGACCTTTGCGGAAAACGCCTACCTGAAAGCAAAAGCAGTTTTCGATCTGACGGGACTTCCCGTTATCGCCGATGACAGCGGTTTGGAGGTGGACGCCCTGAACGGCGCTCCCGGAGTATTTTCTGCGCGTTACGCTCCGGAGGGACAGCGGAGAAAACGTATTCTTTCAGAACTGGAAAATGTTCCCGACGAAAAGCGGGGAGCGGCTTTTGTGTCCTGTATTTGCTATATCGACCCCAACGGAGAACCCCGCTATTTCACGGGAAAGGTTTTCGGAACTATCGGCTATGAAAACCGCGGCACAAACGGCTTCGGCTACGACTCCATTTTTATGTACGGCGACAGGTCTTTTGCGGAAATGTCTGCCGAAGAGAAAAACGAGGTCAGTCACCGCGCCAACGCCCTCAAACAGCTAAAGGAATTTTTCAGTTCCAACGGAACAAACAACGTCTGATAAATAAACGGAAATCGCTTCCGATTTCCGTTTTCTAATATCTTGATCTATATTTTGATTTGGAGGACTAATTATGAAGCTTCTTGCAATAGACGGCAACAGCATTATGAACCGCGCTTTTTACGGCATAAAAATGCTGTCCAATAAAAACGGCGCGTATACCAACGCCATAACGGGATTTATGAACATCTACCTTTCGGTGGTGAACGATATTTCACCCGACGGCGTGGCTGTGGCATTCGACCTCCGCGCGCCTACTTTCCGTCATAAGGCAGTAGACAGCTACAAAGCCAACCGTCACGGAATGCCCGACGAGCTTGCCCAGCAGATGCCCGTAATCAAGGAGCTTCTTACCGCTCTCGGAATAAAGATAGTGGAGTGCGAGGGCTTTGAGGCGGACGATATTCTCGGTACTCTTTCAAAGCTTTGCACCGATACGAACGGAGAGTGTTATGTCCTAACGGGGGACAGGGACTCACTCCAGCTTATCAACGACAACGTTACCGTCCTGCTCCACACAACAAAGGGTACGGTTCGGTATACCGAGGAAAAATTTACAGAGGATTACGGAATTGCGCCAATCGAGCTTATTGATCTGAAAGCCTTAATGGGTGACAGCTCCGACAACATCAGCGGCGTTAAGGGTATCGGTGAGAAAACTGCCACACAGCTTATAAAGGACTATCACACAGTTGAGGGACTTTACTCCGCTTTGGAAAACGGCGGCGTAACTGCCACAAAGTCGGTACTTTCCAAGCTTGAAGCGGGAAAAGCCGATGCGGAACAAAGCAAATGGCTTGCAACTATCGTGAAAAACGCTCCAATTGAAATGAGTGCGGACGCATACAAGATCGGCAGCGTAAACGAGGAAAAGGTGTCCTCATTGCTGACGGGACTTGAAATGTTCAAGCTTCTGGAACGTCTTAAAATCAAGCCCTCTGCGGTAACGGAGACCGCTAAGTCTGAAAACGCTCCGACTAAAAAAGAGTACGTCATAGCAGGTGAATTTTCGGGAAATATCACCGGATTTGATGAAGCGGTTTTCCTCCTAAAGGACGGTATAATGCAGCTTCTCCCCACAAATGAAGAAAAAATCTACACCGTTTCGGACAAGGCAATGCAGCTTGATTTTCTCAATTCCGATTGTAAAAAGATAACAGTAGGTGCAAAGACTGTGTACCGCTTATGCATCGAAAACGGCAGGGAGCTTAAAAACGTCATTGCCGATGCGGATATTTTGGGGTACGTCCTAAACACCAATTCCGCGGAGTATTCCGTAGAAAGAATGTGCGCAGAGTATGGCGTTCCTGCCTATGACGATTTGAAAGAATTTGCGGAAATCGCCGCCCTTGCAAGCCTTGCTCCCGTAATGCTTGCGGAGGTTGAAAAGCAGGGCATGACATGGCTGCTGAACGAGATAGAATTGCCGCTCACAGAGGTGCTTGCGAGCATGGAGCATTATGGAGTAAAGGTGGACAGCGAGGGCATAGAAAAATTCGGTGAGCAGCTGAAAGAGGAAATGACGGGCATCGAACAGCAGATATACTTCATGGCGGGGCATGAGTTCAACATCGGTTCGCCGAAGCAGCTTGGCGTTGTTTTGTTTGAAGAAATGGGACTTCCCACAGGCAAGAAAACCAAAACAGGCTACTCCACCAATGCGGACGTTCTCGAAAATCTTCGGGACAAGCATGAAATTGTGGACTTGATTTTGCAGTACCGTCAGCTTTCAAAGCTTAATTCCACATATGTTGAGGGACTTTTAAAGGTTGTCGCCGAGGACGGCAGAGTACACAGCCTTTTCAAGCAGACCGAGACTCGCACAGGCAGGATTTCTTCCGCTGAGCCGAATGTGCAGAATATTCCCGTCCGAACTGAGCTGGGCAGAAATATGCGTAAATTTTTTGTTGCGGACGAGGGCTACACCCTTTTGGACGCGGACTACAGTCAGATCGAACTGCGAATTCTCGCCCACATGAGCGGCGACAAAAATATGCAGGATGGCTTTGCAAACGGCATGGATATACACACCTCCACAGCTGCGCAGGTTTTCGATATGCCCGCTGACATGGTAACTTCCGAAATGCGGCGTGCGGCAAAGGCGGTAAATTTCGGAATTGTGTACGGTATCGGCGCGTTCTCCCTCTCAAAGGATATCGGCGTTACCGTCGCCGAGGCGGACAGGTACATCAAGAATTATCTTGCAAAATATCCGGGCGTTTCCCGCTTTATGGACAACACCGTTAAAAATGCGCAGGAAAAAGGCTATGCGGCAACAATGTTCGGTCGCCGCAGACCGATCCCAGAGCTGAAAAATTCCAACAAAAACGTGCAGGCTTTCGGCAAGCGTGCGGCAATGAACGCCCCGGTGCAAGGTACGGCGGCGGATATAATCAAGATAGCCATGATAAAGGTGTACAAACGGCTTAAAGCGGAAAACCTTGAAGCACGTCTGATATTGCAGGTACACGACGAGCTTATCATCGAAGTAAGCGAAAAGGACGCGGATCGCGCTGCCGCCGTACTTGGCGAGGAAATGCGCGGCGCAGCGGTCCTTGATGTACCTCTCACTGCGGACGTTTCCAAAGGAAAAACATGGTATGATGCAAAAGGTTGATACGAAAAAATTGTCCGCATTAGTACTGGAATTTACGGTGTACAGCTTTATCGGCTGGGCGTATGAAACGATCTTCACATCGGCAGTGTGGGGACGTTTTGCCGACCGCGGCTGGCTTCACCTGCCCATATGTCCTATATACGGATTCTGCGCAATGGCTATGCTGCTGATATTCCGCAGGATAAAAAGTCCACTGATTATCTTTGCGGTGGGAACGGCAGTCACCACCGCCGCAGAGCTTGTCGCCTCCTATGTTCTTGACCTGTTTATTGACGAACCGCTTTGGGATTACAAAAACTGGGCATTTAATTTTCAGGGGCGCATAGCCTTGGGCAGCAGCCTTATTTTCGGGGTACTCTGTTTGCTGCTTGCGAAAGTTCTGCACCCCTTTGCGGAATATCTTGCGGACAAGCTCGGCGGCAGGGTACTCAAGGTTATGGCGGTTGTAACGCTTGCGCTGATTTTTGTTGATACGGTGTACACTTTTATAAATACATAAGGAGGTTTTCAAAATGAACGAAATTGTAAAAATGATGAAAGTACAGTATGACGACAGCTATAAAATGCTGAAAAGCGTGGTAGAGATTTGTCCCGAGGAGCTTTGGAAATCGTACAATAACGGTCTGTCCGTATGGAACAATGTTGTGCATACTCTTGTTGGGAGCGATTTCTGGCTTAGACTTGACTACAAAGCTGATTTTAAATCAAGCTTTGATTTTCCCAAAAACATAGGCGAAAAGCTGTATATGGACGAGTGGTGCAATGCAAGCGATGGTTGCATGACAAAAGAACAGGTCATGGACTGCTTCAAAGCTTTTGATGTAAAAAAGGATAAATTTTTTGACTTGCTGGATGATGAAATGCTTTGTCAAAAAATTCTGGACGATATGGATTTTACCTACCTTAGCGTGATATGTGCACAGATAAGGCATATTATGTGCCACGTCGGGATTTGTCAGGACGCAATAACTGCGTTTGGCGGCGGAGATATTCCTTGGGTGGCGTTCGGGGAAACCTGAAAAATTACATAGGAGTTTTAGGAATGAAATTCAATATAAAAACAATAGTTGCGTTATGTATAACTGTCCTCACATTGGCGCTTGCTTTGCCTTGTGTGATATTTGTTTTATGGATTAATCAGAAGCCGAATTTTTCAAAATACCATTCTTATGAGGTTGTACTTGGTTATGATAAAGATTTAGGCAGTACTGGGTATATGCAGCTTACGGACGAACAATTTCAGCATATAGCTGAAATATATAATAATGATGAAACATTGTGTTATAAATGGTTTGGAGACTTTTCTGGTGAACACAGCTATGATATAATATTATACAAAACGGCAGATATGACCGGCGAAAGTGTTATTATGCAGACATATTGTGATAACGTTGATTTTTTTGCAATTGGCAAAAGCAATGATTTTCTTGCTGTGTATTTTTGGAAAGCGTGGTGTATCAAACAGGATACATCAAAACAGGTAAATGCTGTTATTAAAGAATTAATAGAACAATACGAAAGCGGGCGGGAAGTATGAACAGCATTTCAATAGGCGGAGTAACAATAGAAAAAACCGCCGCCCTTGCGCCAATGGCGTCGGTGGCGGACAGAGCCTACCGCGCGCTCTGCAAGGAAAACGGCGCGGCATACATGGTGTCGGAGATGATATCCGCAAAGGGACTTTGCTACTCCGACCGCAAGACCGAGGAGCTTTGCACAGTCCTTGAAAGCGAACGTCCCTACGCCCTACAGCTTTTCGGCGAGGATCCACATTTTATAGCCGAAGCGGCAAAGCGGCTTATGGAGTACCGCCCCGATATTATCGACATAAACATGGGCTGCCCCGTTCCAAAGGTTGCTGGAAACGGTGCAGGCTCTGCACTTATGAAAAATCCGGAGCTTGCTGCGGAAATTGTCAGAGCAGCATCGGAGGCAGTACCTGTCCCCGTAACTGCGAAAATCCGCAAGGGCTGGGACGAAAACCACGTCAACGCCGTGGAACTTGCCAAGGCACTGGAGCAGGCAGGCGCGGCGGCAATAGCCGTCCACGGTCGGACGAAAAATCAAATGTACCATGGCAAAGCAGATTGGGATATAATCCGTCAGGTTAAGGAAACGGTGAAAATCCCCGTTATCGGCAACGGCGACGTGACTTCCCCAGAGACGGCGGCAGCTCTATACCGTGAAACAGGCTGCGACCTTGTTATGATAGGCAGAGGCAGTTACGGTAAGCCGTGGATATTCGGACAGGTGAAGCATTACCTTGAAACAGGGGAAATGCTGCCTGAACCAAGTCTTGAAAAGCGTCTTGAAATGATGTGCCGACAGGTGGAGCTGGCAGTACAGTACAAAGGCGAACGTATCGGCATGAGCGAAGCAAGACGGCAGTGCGCGTACTACCTAAAAGGTATGCAGGGGGCGGCTGCCCTCCGAAACAAGTGCGGAAAATTAAGCAGCTTAGCGGATCTGCGGGAGCTGTGCAGCGAGGTCGTGAAAAACTGTAATGAGTGAAATAATCGTAAAAAAAGCTGAGTATTCGGACGTTCCGCAAATAGCCGAAATTGAGATGAACTGTATATCTCAGCCTTGGAGTGAAGCGGCTTTTGCGGCGGCTCTGGAGGACGAAAAAGCGGTAACTCTTGCGGCATTCTGCGGCGGCATTCTGTGCGGATTTATAACAGGCGTTTACCTGCTTGACGTGGCAGATATTTACAGTTGCGCGGTCTCTGCGGAATACCGTAAAAAAGGTGTCGGAAAACGTCTTTTGGAGGAATTTTTCTCCGAACTTCCGGACGGCGTGAACAGTGTAGGCTTAGAGGTTAGGGAAAGCAATATCCCCGCAATAAAATTGTACGAAAAAACAGGCTTCGAGCGTGTGGGACTGCGTAAGGATTTCTACCGAGAACCTCGGGAAAATGCTGTGCTTATGACAAAAATATTAAACAAAAGACTTCCCTGACCCGTTGAAGATGGGGTAGGGAAGCTTTTTAAATTGAGTTAAATTATTACACGGCAAAGGTTTATTC